>JAPPBK010000318.1 GCA_026705105.1 Chloroflexota bacterium
GTCGAAGGAAGATCGCGCCGTGTTGTATGCCGCACTGACGAGATTGAAGCGTCGGGTGGAGGGCAGCGCCCTCACGGTGGTTTGCTCAACGCCCGATCTCGCGGAGTACGGTCGAACGTGGCCCAGCTACGAAGAGACTGTTACCAAGACGGCCATGGCGTGGCCCGATTCGCGGCGCTGAACGTGGGTCGGGGGTTGCACCCGGAAACCGTTACGCTGAACACATGGATCGGGCCTACTTTGACCACGCGGCGACGACGCCACTCGACCATCGGGTGCTGGCGGCGATGATCCCGGCGCTCGAACATGGCTGGGGCAACCCGTCGGGCATCTACCGCGAGGCCCAGTATGCGGCGGGACTATTGGACCAGGCTCGGGACGACATTGCCGGTGTGCTGGAGTGCTCACCCTCGGAGGTTGTGCTGACCTCGGGCGGAACGGAATCCGACAACCTGGCCATTCGCGGCGCGGCGCTGGCGCTGGACGCACTGGGTCGCGGTCGGCATCTGATCACCCAGGCAACCGAGCATCACGCAGTGCTGCACACCATGGAACAGCTCGAACGCGAGGGCTTCGCGCTGACCGTACTGGGCGTCGACGCGGACGGATTCGTCGACCCCGAACACGTGGCGGCGGCGGTCCGCGACGATACGGCCGTGGTCAGCATCATGCTGGCCAACAACGAAATCGGGACCTTGCAGCCGATCGCCGAGATCGCCCAGGCCGTCAAAGAACGCAACCGTCGCACGGTCGTTCACACCGACGCCGTCCAGGCGGCGGGCGCGGTCGACATCCGTCCCGACGCGCTTGGCGTCGACCTGATGTCACTAACTGCGCACAAGATCTACGGACCAAAGGGCGCTGGCATGCTCTACGCCCGTCGCCGCACCCCGCTGCAATCGCTGCAGTTGGGCGGCGGCCAGGAGGAAGAGCGCCGCGCGGGCACCGAATCGGTGGCGCAGGCGGTGGGTCTGGCGAAGGCGTTGGTACTGGCCGAACGGGAACGCGCGCAGCGGACGGCTCACGCCTCGGAGTTGCGCAACCGGCTGTGGAGAGAACTGAACGAGCGCGTGCATCCGCTCCGCCTGAACGGTCCATCCGACTGGTCGCGCCGGCTCGCGAACAATCTCAACGTGAGTTTCCCCGGCGTCGAGGGCGAGAGCATCCTGCTGCAACTCGATCTCGAAGGCTTCGCCGCCTCGTCGGGCAGCGCCTGTTCGACCGGCAGCACCGAGCCGAGTCACGTGCTGACGGCGATCGGCCTCGATTCCGACACCGCCCACAGCACCGTGCGTCTGAGCCTGGGACAGTCGAGCACGGAGGAGCAGATCGACGGCATCGCACAGTCGATCGAGCAGATCACCGCGCGTCTGCGGGCGCTCTCGCCCGTGTAGGTTGACGACGACGGGAGATCAGCGATGGTCACCGCGGAACGAACGACATCGACCGCCGCCTCACAGGCGAAGCGCGCTCGGTCGCAAGTTGCAGAGCAGATCCGTCCGCTGAGAATTCAGTTGCCGGCGGAATGGGAGCTGACTGACGAGCGGCTCCTGGAGTTCTGCGGACTGAACGAGGAATGGCAGATCGAAGCGGATGCCGAAGGAGGGCTGTGGATCGTGGCGCCACCGGGGACCGAAAGCAGTGAGCGGGAAGCCAACGTGGTCACCGACCTCATGAACTGGACCAGACGCAGCGGCTGCGGACGCGCAATCGGATCAGGCCTGGTGCAGCTTCCCAATGGTTGGCGACGAACCCCTGACGCGGCATGGTTCAGCGATGAACGCTTGGCCGAGATGGCAGGCGACGATCACATCATCTGGCGGATCTGCCCGGATTTCGTTGTCGAGGTGCGGTCGGCCACGGACGAACTTGAAGACCTCCAGACCAAGATGGAGATGTGGATCGCACAGGGCGCAAGGCTGGGCTGGCTGGTCGATCCCTACGACGAAACGGTTTCGATCTACCGACCCGAGCAGGAGCCTCAGCAGGTGGGGCGGCGGGAGTCGTTGACGGCAGCGGAGATCGCCGACGACCTGAGCATCGACTTCACACGGATCTGGCCGCAGCAGGATCCAACGCCAGAGACCAGTTGATCTCGGTCTCGAGGAAGCGTCCGATCTCGGTGAACTCGGCGTCGAGCTGGACCTGCTCGTCGTCCGAGAGCGGTTCAAACACCGAGACGCTGACGGCGAGGCCGCGCGCGCGTCGCTTGCGATCCCAGGTCCCGGCTAGGCGGCCGTCGATCAGCACGCAGGAGCGAATCATGCCGCCGCCCGCGTTGATCCGCTTGAGCAGCGGATCGGGCACGCCCAACTCGCGCTTCGCGTAGCCCAGCAGGTACGGATCGAACGGCCCCACGACGCGCACGCGACCGACAGGCGCGGCAAGTACGCGATCGGCCTGCGACGCCGCCTCAGGCGTCATCCACATCGCGGTTCCGTGGACGCTGACCTCCGCAAGTTCGGGCTTGACCGCCTCGAAGCCGCGCCGCGTGTCGGCGGCGGGCAGTCCGGTCCACCAGCGGAAGTCGGCCGCGGTGGCGGGTCCGTACGCGGCGAAGTAGCGCCGCGCGAGCTCGGCTGCAGGATCCGGCGGCTGCAGACTCGGGTCGGGCAGCCAATCGTCGATCAGCATGTGCGTCTCTTCATCGTCGCGATCCGCGCCGAAGCAGATCACGCCCAACATCGACGCGGTGCGCAGCAGGTGTCTGGGCGCTTGCCCGGCGTGCGGCAGGCCGGCGGCGGACAGCGCGCCCTCGATCTCGGTGCGAATGATCGATCCGCCGCCCGACAGGTGATCTTGGAAGAACTGCAGTACGCGCGCGTGATCCTCATCGGAGATACCGAGGTCGGCTCGGCGCTTGAGCGCCTTGGCGTCCATCTTCTCGCCTAGCAAATCGAGCATCCAGCGCAGGTCTTCGGCCAGGACAAGGTGCAGCGTCCCGCGCATCAGCCAGGAACGCACGATGGAGCGCTCCAGGTTGCGGGCGTGGTCGACGTCGTCAGCGGTCAGCCCAACCGATCGTGTGCCCACGCCGAGCAGCATCCCCAGCCGGTCCTGAGCCTGGATCGCGCCGGCGGCGCGCACAGCCGAGGCGACATCGGCGGCCCGCCGTTCGCCCAGGCCTTGCGCCTCGATGCGCAGTCTGCGTGCGTCGGACCAGCTCAGTTCCACGACGCCCTGCCTCCGTTCCTCGTCTCGACTCAGGCTAGGGCGAAGCGCTTGCTAGGCTCACGACTGTGACCTCGCAACGACCCGACGGCTGGCAGCCCGACCAGTACGCGCGCTTCCGCGCCGAGCGCGAGCAGCCGTTCTACGACCTGCTGGACCTGGTCGAGCCGGTGTTTGGCGGTCGCGTCGTGGACTTGGGCTGCGGAACGGGCGCGTTGACGGTCGCGTTGCACACGAAAACATTGGCGGACGAGACTATCGGAATCGATCGATCCGAGGCGATGCTGCGCCAGAGCGCGGAGCATGCAGGAAGCGGAGTGCGGTTCGAGCATGGCGACATCGCTGAGTTCTCTGCCAACGAATTGGATGTCGTGTTTGCGAATGCGTCGCTGCAGTGGGTGCCCGATCACGCGGCGCTGTTTCCGCAGCTCGCGGCGACGTTGAAGCCGGGCGGACAACTCGCCGTGCAGATGCCGGCCAACGAGGACCATCCCTCCCACGCGGTTGCGCGCGAGGTGGCGCAGCAATCGCCGCACGCCGAGGCGCTGGGCGGCTTCGTCTACCGCCACTCGATCGAGTCAGCCGAGTGGTACGCCGAGCAACTGGCGCGGCTCGGCTTCGCCGAGCAGCACGTCCGCCTGCAGGTCTACCTGCACCGTCTGCCCGGCCCGGAGGACGTGGTCGAGTGGGTCAAAGGCTCGCTGCTGACCGGCTACCGCGACCGGATGCTGCCGGATGACTACGAAGCGTTCGAGACCGCCTTTCGGCAGCGTCTGCTCTCCCTGCTTCCCGACGAGCGTCCCTTCCTCTACCCATTCAAGCGCCTCCTGCTCTGGGGCCGAACGGCCTAGCCCGCCCAGCCCCTGCCCCGCCCTTCTCTCCCCCCGCGTTAGCGGGGGGAGATGTCTCGTAGAATCTGCCCCCGCGAAGGCGGGGGGACAGAGGGGGGCTCGTGTATCCTGATGCGGAGGCTTGAGGGGAGCTGGCATGGTTTCTCCGACGATTGACACAGGCGGGGCTCCGATCCCCCTGCTCGACCCGGTCACGGACATTGAAGACGAGCTGCGATCGCAGTTGCTCGTCTCGACCGTCGACAAGGTCTTCGGCTGGGCCCGACGGTCCTCGCTTTGGC
>JAPPBK010000066.1 GCA_026705105.1 Chloroflexota bacterium
GGACATCCTGTTCACCGGCGGCGACCCGCTGATTATGAAGACGAAGACGCTGCGCGAGTACATCGAGCCGCTGACCAAGCCCGACGCCGGGCACAACCTGCGCACGGTGCGGATTGGGTCCAAGGCGATCGCCTACTGGCCGCACCGATTCCTCTACGACGACGACGCCGAGGACCTCCTCGATCTGTTCCGCGAGGTGACCGACGCGGGAATGCAGCTTGCACTGATGGCGCACTTCAACCATCCCGCTGAGTTGCGCACGTCGGTGGCGTTGGAAGCGGTCAAGCGGATTCGCGAGACCGGCGCGCAAATTCGCACGCAGACGCCGCTGCTCAATCACATCAACGCGGACTCGCAGCTCCTGGCCGACATGTGGGCCGAGCAGACCCAGGCCGGCTGCGTGCCGTACTACCTGTTCGTCGCTCGCGACACCGGCGCAAAGCGCTACTTCGAGCTGCCGCTGGTCGACTGCCAGGAGATCTTCCGCCAGGCCTACAACAAGGTCTCGGGCGTCTCGAGGACGGTGCGCGGCCCGTCGATGTCGGCGGGTCCGGGCAAGGTGCAGGTCCTGGGCGTGTCGGAGTTTCGCGGCGAGAAGCTGATCGTGTTGCGCTTCCTCCAGGGACGCGACCCCGACTGGGTCGGCAAGCCGTTCTTCGCCAAGTACTCGGACACGGCGAGTTGGCTGGACGAGCTGGAGCCGGCCGAGGGCGACGAGTTCTTCTACGAGGCGCGCCTGCGGGAGTTGCTGGCCGAAGAGGGCTCGCCCTGGTCTCGCGAGGAGACCCGAATCCAGCTGCTCGACACTGCGGCCGCGGGCGGCGGCTGAGTCTTCGGTCCGATGACCGACGCTCCCTCGCAGGCTGACGACCCGGTTGTGCGTCCCGGCACGCCGTCGTTCCGCTGCCTGGCGGACGAGTGCGGCGCGATGTGCTGCCGCAATCCCTACCGCGTCGACCTGGGCGAGGACGAGGTTACGCGTCTCGCCAGCCGGATTGACGTGTGGGAGGTTGTAGAAGAGCGCGCGGCGATGGTGCTGATGCGCCAGACCAACGACGCCTGCATGCTGCTCAGCGACGACTTGCGTTGCAGCGCTTATGAGGTCAGGCCGAAGGGTTGTCGGGATTACCCGTTCCGGCTGGAGGTCGAGGAGGGCAGGCCGCCGAGGGTCGAACGAGACCTTGCCTGTCCCGGCTTCGTCGGTCCGCCGATGACGGAGTCGGAGTACGAGGCCTTGGTTGCGTCGCTATCAGGCCGCGGGCTGTGATGGGCGGGGCTTCTTGTCTGATGACAGCATCTCGTAGTGCAGCGAGGAGTAGTCAATGCCGGGCACTCGCTTGGACAGGCCCCAGATTTCGATGCCGACCACTGCTTCATCTTTGCTGTAGTCGAGCACGACGCCGTCTGATACCTGTTCGGACTCCACAATCTCCGAGTCGCCAAGTTGCAGGTAGAGCGCGTCAGCCTCTCTGTCGATGGTCAACCTCATAGTCGTCCTCGCATTCGTCGATCAAAGAATACGCTGACGATGCGCCAGGGATCAGCTGCCGTGTTCACCACCACCAGTAGCACTTTGGATTCAGCAGAGCTAATCCTGCCGTAGAAGAGCTCGATCGTGGGATCTTTCCTGTCGGGCTCTCTTCTCTCGGGCACCTCAATCACCGAAGAAATCCACTGTCGTCTGATCTTGCGATCCGCCATCTGTCTCGCGGCGTGGTGCGTGAGGATGAAGTCCATCCTGTGACGTTATCGGAGCGAGGCTCAGCGGCTTCGTATACTCGACGCAGAGCGAGTGGTACCAGGCGGGAGACGGCGATGCTTGATTCGGCGACGATTGATGCGCTGCGGAAGTCTCGGACCGACTGGGACGCCCGGGTCGAAGCCGACGGCCGCGAACGGCCCGGTCCGTTCATGACCGTGTCGTCGCGGCCGATCGAGCGCCTGTACGACGCGACCACGCTGGACGAATCGGGCTGGGACGTCGAGCGAGACCTGGGGCTGCCGGGCGAGTACCCGTTCACGCGCGGCGTGCATCCGACCGGGTATCGCGGCCGGCCCTGGACGATTCGCATGTTCGCCGGCTTCGGCTCGGCCGAAGAGACCAACTCCCGCTTCCGTCGGTTACTCGATGACGGCCAGACCGGCCTCTCGATCGCCTTCGACATGCCCACGCTGATGGGCTACGACCACGACGACGAGTTGGCCGCGGGCGAGTTCGGCAAGTGCGGCGTGGCGGTGTCCTCGCTGGCCGACATGGAAATCCTGCTGGACGAGCTGCCGCTCGATCAGATCACGACCTCGATGACGATCAACTCGCCGGCCGCGCCGATCTGGGCGATGTACATCGCCGCCGCCGAGAAGCGCGGAATCGACCGCTCCAAGCTGGGCGGCACGCTGCAGAACGACATCTTGAAGGAGTACATCGCCCAGAACGAGTTCGTCTTCCCGCCGCGACCGTCAATGCGGCTGGTGACCGACACGGTCGAGTTCGCATCGGAGTACATGCCGCGCTGGAACTCGATCTCGGTCTCGGGCTATCACATCCGCGAGGCTGGTTCGACGGCGGCGCAGGAGCTGGCGTTCACGCTGGCCGACGGCATGGAGTACGTCCGCTGGGCGCTCGAGCGCGGATTGCACATTGACGAGTTCGCGCCTCGGCTATCGTTCTTCTTCAACTCGCACAACGACTTCTTCGAGGAGATCGCCAAGTTCCGCGCCGCGCGGCGGATCTGGGCGCGCGAGATGCGCGAGACGTTCGGCGCCGAGAATCCGCGCTCGTGGTGGATGCGCTTCCACACGCAGACGGCCGGTGTCTCGCTGACCGATGTGCAGCCCGAAGTCAACCTGCTGCGCGTGACGATTCAGGCGCTGGCGGCGGCGCTGGGCGGCACGCAGTCGCTGCACACCGACGCGATGGACGAAGCGCTGGCGTTGCCCTCGGAGAAAGCGGCGCGCCTGGCGGTGCGCACGCAGCAGGTGATCATGCACGAGTCGGGCGCGATCAACACGGTCGATCCGCTGGGCGGCTCGTACTTCGTCGAGCAACTGACCAACGACATCGAACGAGATTGCTACCAGTACTTCGAGCAGATCGAGGCGCTGGGCGGCGTGATCGCGTCGATTGAGTCGGGCTACTTCCAGAAGGAGATCGCCGACGCTTCGGCCCGCTTCCAGGGTGAGATCGAGCGCGGGGACCGCACGATTGTGGGCGTGAACGACTTCGAGATCGAGGAGCCGATCGAGATTCCCATACTGAAGATGGACCCGCAGGGTGAGGCGCGACATCTGGAGCGTCTGCGTCGCACTCGAGCCGAACGCGACCCGGTGCAGGCGGAGTCGGCCTTGCAGGCGTTGGCCAATGTCTGCCGCGACCCGCGCGCCAACTCGATGCCGTACATGCTCGACGCCGTCAACAGCTACTGCTCGCTGGGCGAGATCATGAACACGATGCGCGACGTCTTCGGCGAGCACAAAGAGCATGTGGTGCTCTAGCGAGCACCAGAAGCACGTGGTGCTCTAGCAGGCGACCGTCGAACACCTGGGTACGTGTAGGAGGGCCAACATGCCAGGACCACTTGATGGAGTCAAGGTGCTGGAGTGCTCGACCTGGGGGTTCGGGCCGATTGGCGGCATGATGCTGGGCGACCTGGGTGCGGACGTGATCAAGATCGAATCGCCGTCGCGTCCGGATGCGGCGCGCTACGTTGAGTCCGTGGCCGGGATTCCCAACATGATGCCCGACGGCCACTCGGCGCTGTTCGAGGCGGTCAACCGCAACAAGCGGTCGCTGGCGTTGGACCTGAAGTCGGAGCGCGGACGCGAGCTGTTTCGCGAATTGATCGCCGACACCGACGTGTTCATCGAGAACTACCGCCCCGGTACGTTTGAAAAGCTGGGCCTGTCGACGGAGGCGCTAATGGAAGTCAATCCGCGCCTGATTCATGCAGCCACAGCGGGCTACGGCTTCAAGGGCGATGAGGCGCACCTGCCGGCGCTTGATGCCGTCGGTCAGGCGCGGGGCGGGTTCATGTACTCGGGCGGCGGACCCGGCGATCCGCCCAACTGGAACACACTGGGCATCGCCGACGTGATGGGCGCGACCTGTCTCGCCTATGGTGTGCTGGCTGCGATCGCGGGACGCGAACTGAATGGCGGCAAGGGCCAGCGAATCGAGGTGTCGCACATCATGGCGACAATGTGGCTGCAGTTCTGGGGGATCAGCGTCGGCATGATGCAGGACATCGGTGACCGACGCAGCGAAACGGACGCTGATGATCGTGGCACGCAAGGAA
>JAPPBK010000156.1 GCA_026705105.1 Chloroflexota bacterium
CCTCTCCCCCCGCCAAAGCGGGGGGAGATGCCGAAGGCAGAGGGGGGCACCCCACGCTCACATTCGACCCATAAGAACATCCGCGCTACACTAACCCCCATGCCGACCCTCAACGTCCAGAACCGAACCCTCTTCCACGGAGACAACCTCCCTTTCCTCCGGGGCATCAACTCGGGCACTATCCACCTGATCGCCACCGACCCGCCCTTCAACAAGGGCCGCGACTTCCATGCCACGCCGGACTCCCTCGCCGCAGGCGCCAAGTTCGAGGACCGCTGGAGCTGGGACAAGGACGTCCACCAGGACTGGATCGACGCCATCCAGGACGACTGGCCGGCGGTCTGGGAAGTGATTGACGCAGCGCGAGCGGCGGCCGGTGAGGATATGGCGGCCTATCTGTGCTGGCTCGGAGTGCGGCTGCTCGAAATGCGTCGCGTTCTTCGCGACGACGGCAGCATCTATCTGCACATTGACCACACTGCGCACGCCTGGGTGAAGACGCTGATGGATGCGATCTTCGGTCGGAAGAACTTCCGCAACGAGATTGTCTGGTGCTACACAGGTCCGGGGTCTCCGGGCATGCGCCAGTTCAACAGGAAGCACGACACAATTCTCTGGTACTCAGTGTCCGATCAATGGTGCTTCAATGCGGACGAGGTACGCATCGGGCATCACATCAAGACGAAGGACAACTTCAAGACAGGCTTGAGAGGCTCAGGCTTCATCGAGGGCAGCTACGGGCTCGCCGCAGGAGGCAAGGTGCCGGAGACCTGGTGGATTCAAGAGAAGGGGAACGGGCTGGCGATCGCTGCCCGACAGAAGAAACAGTACATGGGTTATCCAACGCAGAAGCCTCTTGCATTGTATGAGCGCATTATCAAAGCATCGTCGAATCCCGGAGATCTTGTGCTCGATCCGTTCTGTGGTTGTGCAACAACGCCGATTGCTGCAGAGCGGCTCGGACGAAAGTGGGTCGGTATGGACATCTGGGACAAGGCCCACCAGACGGTGATTGAGCGTCTACAGAGAGAAGGACTCGCTGCCCCGGACGGCGATTCTGCTGGCCGACTCATCACCTTTGGGCAAATCTTCTACAGCACCGCGCCGCCAATCCGCTCCGACGATGGCGAGACCGCCGCCCCAGTCCTCAAGACCAAGCAGAAGATCGCAGAACCACCCGGCCCCAAGATGTCCCGCGCCGAGATGGTCGAGTTCCTGATCGAGCAGAACGGCATGGTCTGTCGGGGCTGCGATCGAGAATTCGACGACCCGCTCTACCTGGAACTCGACCACAACACGCCGAGGTCGGATGGCGGGCTGAATCACATCTCGAACCGGCTGCTGCTCTGCGGTCCCTGCAATCGGATCAAGTCAAATCGGCTGACGCTGAGCGGGCTGCGGGCTGAAAACGCCAAGCGCGGCCGAATGGCCGAAACAGGAGGCCAATGATGCCAGCTAGTTGGTTGATCGGCCCAACACCGAAAGAAGACGATGCTGGGCCAGTTCTACGTGTCGTTAAGTCTGAGATTGATATGTACTCAGGGGGACTGGCGCGCCTTCCACTGAGTCCGAGGAAGACCGGCGGTGGAGTCCGCCGCATCCCTGTTGGGAACGCGGCAGCAAGAGTTGAACTCACAGTCAGCCCGGAGACCTACGCCCAACGACTTCGGGGAGACAGCTCCGTGTACCTATGGATGAGAGGCGACGGCGACGAACAGCTCGTCAACCGATTCTTGATCAATAGGAGCATCTTTGTCCAGGATGACAATGACCAGCAACAAGTCAAAGTCATACTTGAAGCAACGTACCGTGGGGACTTCTCGACCATTGAGGAACTGCAGAAGGCCGAAGAAGAGAGACCGGATGGCGATTACGCAAACAGAAACTGCGGCTGTAGAGGCAAGCAAGAGGGATTCCGCGACTGGTTCCAGCGAGCTATTCGGCGCTCTCCATATGTCTACGACCTATCCTGGACTCCAGGATCGGAGTCACGCTCGGACGACACAGTAAAGATCACGGAAGAGCGCTATTTCGTATCGAGAGTGGGCAAACGTGGACGAGTTGATTGGCAATGTGCCTGTGGGGCGTGGACGGAGGTGCATCCCAACGATCGTGGTAAAGCAGAAATGACGGCACTTAGCTTTGCTGATGCGCGCTCAGCACACGACCACATGAGACGCCTACGGCATGGCGTGCCGCAAAACTGGGAGCTGTTCGTTGCGTTCTTCTCGCTAGTCAGCGCGGCTGCACTTTTGTTCGGAGAAGTTATCTGGCCGCTCATCAATTCCCACCTGCATTAGGAGGTCCGGGAATGCTCTTGCCTTAGGACAGCTCGCCCAGCCTCCCCGCTAACCGCTCGACGTGGCCGACGTAGCGCTCCACATCTTCCGACGGCAACCGTCCCTCGTAGAAGTTGATGTGCAGGACCTCGGCAAGTCCGAAGTGCTCGCTCAACTCGTCGTCGCCGATCTCCTCGACGAGTTGGCGGAGGATGCGGCGCAAGAGGAAGTGCCCATTGTGATCGAGGCCGCGAGACTCGGCCAGGGCCTTGATCGAGGTGGCCGCCGCGCCCCACCCCTTCTCCGAAGCCTGCTTCAGATCGCCTTCGGCCAGGAGCGACCGGGCGTGCTCCAGGTACTCGGCGCTGAGGTCGCGGTCGTCAAGCACTTCTCGCTAGCCGAAGCCGAGGATGAGGCCCACTGCCAACGCGATCCCGGCCAACACCACGCCGACTGCCTGATTGATGTGGACGGACTGTTGCCTCAACATCTCCGCCATGCGCGCTTCTGACTCGGATTGGTGCTGCTTCAGCTCGGCAATCGCCTGCAGAACTCGTCCGATCTCCAAACCCAACCGGTCGTGCGTCGGATAGCCCGAGAACACACTGTCCATCTGCGTTTCAAGCTCGTCCACCAATTCCCGCGCCGGCGCTTCCTCTGCTATCCGCCCGCGCACTAAAACATCGCGTAGTCGCGCTGTATCGAAGATCGCCACTGCAGCCCCCTTCGCTCGATCTCAGCATATCTGAGTAACGTCGCCAACCGATACTCGGGTCACCGATTAGCGACGTGAATTGAACCAGTCGCAGGCGGGGGTGTCGGCGTCTGGGGCGAGGACTCCTGAGGCGGGGTGGGCGCAGGTGCCTCGACCGCCGATGGCGTCGGCGCGGGGCGGCAGCCACTCGAGGCAGTTGCCGCACTCGCGCGCCAGCGCCGGCTCGGGCTGCTCGTCCAGCACGAACAACTCGCGGCGTTCGCGCCTGGACTCACGGGTCGAGTGGTAGCGCCGCGGCCGCTGTCCGGGCCTGCGTCCCTTGCGGTTGCGCCGCGGCATGGTCAGCGCCGCTCCAGGGCGTAGCGGTCGGCGCTGAGCAGCATCTCGAGGGCGGAGAGCCAGCGGTCGCGGACGACGGTGTAGTCGCGGCCGGTGCGGCGATTGCGGCTGCGCGGCACGCGGTGTCCGTAGGGCTCGCGCAGGGCGTAGTGCGAGCCGACCCACTCGGTGCGCAGGGTGCGGTCGGCCTGCGGCGCCCAGCGCACGCGCAACCGGGTGCGCCGCCCGCGCTTCTGGTTGGGCGGTGTCCACTTGATCACCAGGTCGCGCCCGCGCGAGGGCCTGACCGTCTCGACCGATGACGCGGGGATGTGCAGCAGCGTCCGTCCGTCCTCGCGCAAGAAGGTCGCGCCGTCGACGTCGAGGATCAGATCGCCCTGGCGATCGGTGAAGGGCACCGGGCCGATCAATGTCGCGGCGTCGCGGCTGGGCAGCGCGATCGGCCGCTGGCGTGTGACGTCGGCCCCGCATCGGTGGCAGGCTGAGCGACCGTCAAAGGTCTCGCGGTGACAGGCGCGGCAAATCTTCATCGTCGCTGTTCATTGTCGCAACGGATGCCTGGGCAGATAGCGGATCCCGCGCTTGGTCCAGAGCCCCCCTCTGCCTTCGGCATCTCCCCCCGCTGCGCGGGGGGAGAGGGCACCTAGGGGTCTCGGTGGTCTACGCGCCGACGGGTGCGCCGAATCGCTCGATCAGGGCTTCGGCCTGGCTGACCATGGTCTCGACGACCTCGGTTGCGGGGCGGATGGCCTTGATCAGGCCGGCGCCGTTGCCGGCGGGTCCGCCGACGAGTTCCTCGATGTGGGCCTCGCGGGCGCCGCGCAGCGCTTCGCCGACGAGCAGGCCCTGCAGCGGCATCGGCAGCGTCGGCGGCGCTTCGGGGCGTTCCCAAGCCTCTGCTGGGGCGCGCACACGTTGTAGGGGAAGTCGTCGTCGACGGAGGCGTTGTAC
>JAPPBK010000313.1 GCA_026705105.1 Chloroflexota bacterium
TAGTCATCAAACGCTCTCCCGCTCTGCCGCATCGTCAGCGGCGAGTGTGTGCACATGTGGTGATGTGGTGTCTCGTTCCAGCCTATTGCTCGACGTTATCTGGACTGCATTCCGGCCCAGGCGCGGGCGACGCGCTCGGCGGCGGCGTTCATGCTGCAATCGTTGGAGATCATCACGTCGGCGTGTTTGAGCCGCTCGTCGTTGGTGATTTGCGAGTCGATGCGCTTGTCCGCTTCCTCGGCCGAGAAGTTGTTGCGCGCCATCAGTCGCTCGCGGGCGGTGTCGCGGCTGACGGCGACGACCCAGACCTCGTCGACCAGGTCCTGCCAACCAGCCTCGATCATGACGGCTGCCTCAAGCACCGCCGTCTCTGTACCTTCGGCTTCGAGCCGGGCCAGTTCGGCCTCGGCGAGGGCGCGAATGCCCGGCCAGACGATGTCGGTCAAACGCTTCATGCCGTCGGGATGTCCGAAGACCTTGGGGCCGAGCTTGCTGCGGTCGATGCTGCCGTCTTCGGCGACCAGATCCTCGCCGAACGCGGCGACGACCTGTGCGAAGGTCTCGGTGCCTGGTTCGTAGGTCTGATGCCCGAGGATGTCGGCGTCGATCGTGGACGCGCCGAGTTCACGGAGCTGGTTGACGACGGTCGACTTGCCTGAGGCGATGCCGCCGGTGAGTCCGATCGAGCGCATGGTCGGATTGCGTCCTCGCATGGGCGGCGTCGCCTGCTTGCCTCTAGCCAACTGACCGTTCATCGAGAGAAGGGCAACTGGCCACGCGGACGCACGCTGAGTGTTCAGGCTATTGGGGGGGGCTGGAGTGGTCAACCAATCCACCCGGCCGGCGCCGCGCGAGTCGAGGCGCGGCTCGCCTCAGGTCTGTATCGCAGTCAGCATGGAGCCTCTGACCAGATTGCTAGGGTTAACAATCATTTGATGGTCTGCCGGGCGAAGACCCCAATTGCGGGGCAGACCTGTCCCGGGAAGTCGCGGAACAGTCGACGCGCTCGCAACTGACTGTTCCCGCAACCACCGCGCACTCCGAACGACACAGTTCACTGCGCCTTCGAGGAGCCTCCGATGGTTGCTGAAATCAAATCCGACACCACTGACTGCACGGACGGTCGGACCTGTCTGCTGGAAGCGGTCGACGGTCTGTCGACCGAGGCATTCGATATCGCCAATGTGATCGGCGACTGGAGCGTGCGCGATTGTCTCGCGCATCTCGTCGGCTGGGATGCCTGGGTAGTCAACGCGCTGGACCGGTCGGCCGCGGGCATGGCGCTCGGCCCGTTTCCGTCTGAGCGAGAGATCAACGATGCCGCGCCGGGGGACTGGGCGGAACGCCCGATCCCGGAGCTGCTGGGCATGCTGCGCACCATCCGCGACACGATGGCCGAGCGGGTCAGCCAGATGACCGATGAAGAACGCGACCAGAAATCGATGCAAGTCGAAGACATCGAGATGTCGGTCAACGAGATGCTGGACGGGCTGATTGAACACGACCTCGAACACGCCGGCCAGATTCGCAGCTGGCGCAAGACGCAAGGCGTCTAAGGCCGGCGCCGCAGCCAGATCAATCGACTGCGCCATTCCGGCGCTTGCCGCGGGAACCTTGCCCGACCAGGTAGGGCGCCAACGGTGACGAGATTCCAGGCAGCGCCTGGAACGACGGAGACTGAGTCGGTCAGTAGCCTGCTAGTCGAGCGCTGCAGCGAAGGCGGCTTCGAGCGCGGGCAGCACCTTCTTGTAGTCGTCGACGATGCCGAAGCGGGAGAAACTGAAGATCGGCGCATCGGGGTCCTTGTTGATCGCGATGATGTTCTTCGAACCACCGCAACCCGCCATGTGCTGGCTGGCGCCGGAGATGGCGATGGCCACGTACAGCGTCGGCGAGACGACCGTGCCGGTCAGTCCGACCTGTTGCGACGGCGGATACCAGCCGAGGTCGCAGGCGGCGCGCGAAGAGCCGACGGCGGCGGTCAGCACGCCTGCGAGGCTCTCAAGGTCGGCAAAGGCCTCCGGTCCGCCCAGGCCGCGACCGCCGGAGACGACGATCTCGGCGTCCTCGAGGCGGATGCCCTCGGATTCCGCTTGCTCCTTGCCTGTCGTGCGAGCGCGGAGCGTGGGCTCGGCGACGTCGACCGCAATGAGCTCAGCCGAGCGGGACGCATCGGCCTCGATCGGGTCCTGGGACTTGGGGCGGACGGTGATCACCTGCGGGTCGGTCTGGACGGTGACGACCTGTCGCGCATTGCCGCCGTAACAGCTTCGCGTCGCCTTGACCCGGCCGCCGTCGACTTCGAGGCCGAGCGCGTCCATGATCGCAGCCGTGCCGAGCCGTGTGGCGAGGCGTGGCGCAAGATCGCGCCCGATGCTGGACTGTGACATCAGGATGACGGAGGGCGAGTCCTGCTCGACGATGCCCTGGGCGACGGGCAGGAAGCTGTCGGTCTGGTAGCCGGCCAGTGAGTCGGCGTCGGCGGTGTAGACAGAGTCCGCGCCGGCCGGTCCCGCGGCGGCCGCAGCGTCGGCGAGGCCGGAGCCGATCAGCGCCAGCGCCACGCCGCCGCCGATGTCGGCGCTGAGGCGTGAAGCCGCGCCGAGCAATTCGAGGGTCGGGGCGGTCAGGCCGCTGTCGTCGGTCTCGCCAAAGACAAGGATGGAGGCCATATCGAGGTTCCTAACTTGATGAACGGCAGGGGAGCCCCCTCTGCCTTCGGCATCTCCCCCCAGAGGGGGGAGAGGGAGTATCGGCTACAGAATCTTCGCTTCTCGGAGCGCGTTGACGAGGCCGGCGGCCTTCTCTTCGGGGGTGTCGCCCTCGATGATCTCAACCTCGACATCGCTGGTCGGCTGGAAGAGCGCGTGCATCTGCACGCGCGCGCCGGCAGCGCCGACTTCCGAGGCGTCGAGACCGAGGTCGGCGGCGCTCAGCTCGGTGACCTGCTTACGCGCGGCCTGCATAATCTGGCGGAGCTGCGGGTAGCGCGGGTCGCCGAACTCGTTGGAGATGGTCAACACGCAGGGGGTGGGCAGGTCGATGTTTTCGAAGCCGTCCGCTACCACGCGCGAGACGGTGATGCGGTCGCCGCTGAGTTCGACCGCGCGGAGCACGGTCGCGGAAGGCAGGTCGAGCAGCTCGGCGACGATGCTGCCCACGGTGCCCTGATCCCAGTCGGCGGCCTGGCGGCCGAAGATCAGTACGTCGGGCACGCCCAGGTGCTGGATCGCCTTGGACAGGGCCAGCGCGGTGGTCCAGGCGTCGCCGCCCTCGAAGGCGTCGTCGTTGAGGTGGTAGCCCTCGTCCGCGCCCATCGCCAGCGAGTGCTTGATCGCGTCGCGGGCGGAGTCGGGGCCGAGCGAGATGATGTTGACCGTGCCGTCGCCGGAGGAGTCTTTGATCCGCAGCGCGGCCTCGACGGCCTGGGCATCGAAGGGTGAGATGACGGGCGAGATGCCCTGGGCGGGCAGCACCTGCATGGCCGCTTCGTCGACCTTGAAGGCGGCGGCGGGAGTTTCGGGATCGGGAATCTGCTTCACGCAGACGATGACATTCATCGGTTCCTCACATACTGGGCAGAAGCGTTCGGGGCGGACCTGAACCAGGTCGCGCGTCCAATTCCGCATTGTGTCGCCCGCAGGGTGGTCGGGCAGTCAGATGGGATACAGATTGTCGGCTCTGTCCGTTGCAGCGCTCAGGAGCTCGGGGTTTGACCGAAGTCTGTTCTGCTGAGCAGCCGGTCAAGTTTGGCGTCCATGTCGCCAAGCCGGTCGATCACGTGCTCTCCCAAGCGATCGATTTTCGCCTCGAGTCCGTCGATCCGCCGCTCGCTGCCCGTCAGTGAACTGGGCAAGCGCGAGCGGGTTCGCTGCGCGATCTCGCGAGCGGTAGGTTCGGGCTCAGGTGTTGCCATTCAGCACTCCAGTAGCCAGTCTAGATAGCGTTGTCATTCTCGGTGACCGCCGCCGCCTGGAGTAGCTCCGCGACATCGAGGACCTTGAGCTTGTCGTCGTCCTCGACGTCGAGTTGGACGGTGCCGATGCCGGAGTCGAACATCTGGATGCAGAAGGGGCAGGCGGTGCAGGCGGAGTCGGCGCCGGTGGCGACTGCTTCTTCGACGCGGACCTCGTTGACGCGGCTCTTGCCCTGCTCTTCCATCCACATGTTGCCGCCGCCTGCGCCGCAGCAGAGACCCTGCTCGCGGTTGCGCTGGCCAGGCTGACCTCGCCGTCACGGGGCTCCACGATGCCGATGGCCACCGGGAA
>JAPPBK010000456.1 GCA_026705105.1 Chloroflexota bacterium
TGTACAGCTTGAACCGGCTGAACGTCGCGACGTCGCGAGCGCAGGGCATGTGCATTCTGGTGGGCTCGCCGGCGTTGTTCTCTCCTGATTGCAGTACCGAACGGCAGATGCGGCTGGCCAACTCGTTCTGTCGGTATCGAGAGCTAGCGCGGAGCATTGAACCATGAGAGGATCGGCCGCCGGCTTCGACCTCCCCTGAGAAGGGAACCTTCCTATCGCGCGGTCGGCACATACAGCGCCACCTCCCAGGCAATCCTTCGCAGTACCTTCCCTTTTGGCCTATACACTCACTTTCCGTAGCACCGGTTGTCGCAGACTACGACTCGATGGGGCCCCAATAGCAACCAGGCCTAATCATCATTGAACGTCACGGTCGGTAGTCGACAGCGATCACGATTCCAGCCACGATCTCCTCAACCTCGTCAGCCCTGAGCACACCGACGCGCCTCATCAGCCGCTCCGTCGAAACACTTCGAACCTGCAGGAAATCGGCCGCTGAGTCTGCTTGGAGGCCGTTCCGGTTGGTCGCCGGGATCAGGAACTTGTTGAATCGCTCGGAGAAGTCAGCTTGCCACGTGGTTAGCGGAACGATGATGCGAACCAGCGACGTGTCGAAGGCAGGAGAACTGACTACAACGGCTGGGCGATCGCGCTGCAACTCGGCCCCGACAGCACGTGGCAACCGAACCAGCCAAACCTCGCCCCGGGTCGGAGTCTCGTCGCTCAATGAGAACTCCGCTGTCTACTCGGTTTCGTCGCTGGGGAGTTCATCCCAGGCAGCGGTCTCGACGGGGTCGATCACTACAGTGGTCCCCTGCAGCGCTCGGTGCCGCTCCTCGAGAGATCGGCGGGCCAACTCTCTCAGCGATGCACGCCGTTCGCGACCGGTGCTCCTTTGCTGAGATATGCCAGGGATAAAGCTCTCCGCATCCTCCGTCGTAATCATGTTCTCTGCTAAGGCCCGCAACACAAGTCGTCGAAACAAGGCCGGTCTTTCACTGGACTGGTAGGCATGGTGCTCCGTCCGATGCCAACCCTCAGTGCGGAACTGAATGTTGAGCGATCGGTACAAATCTTCTCCGATGATGTCGAGATCACGTGCGCGACGGATCCAGGCCTGCATGCTGAGACCCCAGCGGCGCTTGAGCAGGCCAAGTTCGTCGAGATCGAGCCCGCGGCGGTGCGTGCCCAACTCGCGGCGCGCCGCTTCCGCCGGCACCAGGAACGCTGCTGCGAACCGATGCGCGAACTGCTCATCCACCTTGTTGTCTCCGGTGTCTTCCATGATCAGGTGGCCGAGTTCGTGCGCCGCGTTGAAGCGCTGCCGATCGGGAGGTACGGCGATATTCAACACCAGTATGGGGCTCCGACCGGCCCAACCCGACAGGGCGTCGAATCCCCATTCTTCGTGCCAGCCAATAACGGAGCCGCCGCGTTCCTCGATCAACTCAAGGAGACCATCAATCGGCCGATCTCCAAGAGACCAGTGCATACGGAGGGCTGCGGCTGCGTACTCGCAGTCGTTGACGTTCTGGACCTCGATTGGACCGGGTAGGTCGTGCCAATCGCCCAGATGGAAGAGGCTTCGGAGTCGGAACTCCCCTTCCAGCTTTTGCTGCGCGATGGCGGTCAGTTGATTCTGGCGCGCCTTGCTCAGGTTCGCGTGCTTGCGAAAGGCCTCCCACCGAATCTCGATCGCCTCTTCGGTGAGCAGCGACGACGCCGTCACGTTGAGCGCCTGCGCGATGTCGGAGATCCGAGTCGGATTTGGCTGAGCCAACCCCTTCTCGTACTTGGACAGAGCCTGCTTCGAGATAGGATGCTCCAGCTTCGCCGCCAGACCCTCCAGGGACAGCCCGGCTGCCAGCCGCGCCTGGCGCAGTCGGGTCCCCAACATCGGGGCGCCTCCTCCCATCTCGAGTGTAAACGCAGTGTAACGAGACGAAGTCCGTCACCTGTTGGTTGACAATTCTACTCTTGTGATGCACCTTTGTCTACAAGAAGGTCAACGTCCCGACAGTTCGACGAAAGGAAACGGCCATGTCGAGCAACCAACCTGAGACCATCATCGCTCCGCCTCAGGAGACCATCAAGTTCTTCGTGAACGAGGAAGAGGTCGTGTACGAGTTCGAGAAGCCACCTGGGCGAGAAGCCGTCACTCTCGAGGTGCGCGAGATTCTGCAGAAGGCGGGATTCACGCCCGCTGAGGACTGGGAGCTCACTCGCGACCGGGACAATCACACGTTCGACTCGGTCGACGAGGAAGTGCCGCTCGAGCAGGGCGAACAGTTCACCGCGACCTTCAAGGGTCCAACGCCAGCCTCGTGAACCATGACCATTGACGACTTCGACACCTATCTGCGCACCCTGGGGCTGACCGTCGAGGTAATCCGGGGGAACGATGGGAGTTACTACACCGTGGTCTGCGACTACGAGTTGCCGAAGGGCTCGCTCCGCGGACGGCGCTGTGACATCGCGGTCCAACGCAATGAAGCGGTGCCATTCGTTGTCCCGGCAGCAATCCACACTCGGCCTCCTCTGGTCCCCATGTCAATGAAGGAGCCGCTCAAGACCCAGGAGAGCGGAATCGGCCCGGATTGGCAGTATTGGAGCCGTCGCTACGACCATCGGCCCACGCCGAAGGAGCTCTGGGCTCACATCCTGACGATTCTCTGTGACGAACGATGGCCCGCCAACTAGCTGACCTGGACGACTACGAGATCTCAGCCGCGATGACCGCCGAAGTCGACGCAATCTTGGCCGACCACGTCCACAAGGAGGCCCGACAGGAGGACCTGACCTTCGCCTACTGGAACCCGAGCGTCGGCCTGCAGCGGTACACCGCCGTCATCACAGCTTTGGTGCTGCCCAGTGAGCGAGACCGGGTCCTACAGGGCAATGTGGCCTTCCACTCTCAGTATCTCTTGCGCGTGCTCGCCAAGGTACCGGAGGGCAGCGGGATCGCTTTCATACACGGCCATCCGAGTCCTGGTTGGCAGGGAATGAGCGATGACGACGTTGTGGCAGAGCGCGATCGCCTCGCCGGCCAGGTTGCTGGTCGTACGGGCTTGCCGCTGCTTGGATTGACACGGGGAACGGATGGTGCCTGGAGCGGCCGAATCTGGCTACGCAACGGTCCTCGTTCTTACCTGCGGAAGGACGCTCGATCTGTGCGCGTCGTCGGCAAGGAACTCTCAATCAGCTTTCCTCCAGACGAGCCTGTCATCCGGATCAGTGACAGCCAGGTTGCGACGCTCAGCGTGTGGGGCGAAGCCGCCCAACAGCGGCTTGTGAGAGCGCGAGCCGGCGTTGTTGGACTGGGAAGCGTTGGCAGCCTGGTTGTGGAGTCTTTGAGCAGAATGGGCATGCGCCGGTTGACGTTCATCGACTTCGACAAGCTGGAACGACGAAACCTCGATCGCACACTGGGCGCCACTCCCACGGACGCCAACGCAGACACTTTGAAGGTAGAAGTGGCCGCTCGCACAACCACGACGAGCGCCACTGCCGCCGAGCTTGACTTGAGGATCGTTCCGCACAGCCTGCTAGATATTGAAGGACTCTCAGCTGCACTCGACTGCGATGTCCTGTTTTCGTGCGTTGACCGGCCGTGGCCTCGACATTTGCTCAATACGATCGCATACAGCCATCTCATTCCGGTCATTGATGGAGGGATCATGGCAAAGGTCAAGCCCGATGGCACACCCCAGCACGTAGCCTGGCGAATCCACACCGTCGGGCCGGGCCGGGCCTGCATGGTCTGCCTTGGGGCTCTGCGGAGGAGCGATGTGGCGCTGGACATGGACGGGAAGCTAGACGACCCCGACTACATCGCCGGACTGAGTGAGGAGGACAAGGCCATAATCTCGCGACGAAACGTCTTTCCCTTCAGCATGAGTGTCGCTGCTCACGAAGTGCTGCAACTCGTCGGCTTGGTGACCGGACAGTCTCGAATCGGCGGAGCTGGCGCTCAGACCTACGACGCCTTTCCTGGGGCGATGAAGGTCGAACGAGAGCGAATCTGTGGCGAGGACTGTGAATTCGCAGAACTCACTGCGACGGTAGCGGACCTCAGTCGTAATCTTCAGTCCCTGCAAGGCCAAGTGACTCCACAGCCTGGAGCGACCGACGACGCCGATGCGTAGAAGGGGAGTCAGCCGACTCGCGGTTACGTCAGCGCCTGAACGACTTCCCAAGCCCTATCAACGTCCAACCGACTCGATGCATAGTCCT
>JAPPBK010000297.1 GCA_026705105.1 Chloroflexota bacterium
AAGCGACCTTGGAACGCATGCGGGGGGAATTTGGGTGGCAGGGGCGGATGCAGACTCCCCGTGTCCCTCGATGGCGATCTCGCCGGCAGGTCGGCCGGGAAGACCACTTGGTTGAACTGCAGCGCCCGACAAGTTCCGGCCTGCCGAATTGTTGGTCGCCGAAACGAAGCCGGAATCGCTTTACGGCCTCGTTGGCCACCGGTCCCGCGACGGTTTGACCGGTCCGGTATCGCAACTATTTCCATGCACGAAGGGATGACTGACGAAACGAGGATTGTTCGTGCTTGATCAGCCCGGCCGTTTGCTGGAACTGCGAGCGTCCGTACGCGCTGCGCTCCTCATGAACGAGGCCGACGCGGTGCGCGACTGTACTCGCGAGGCTGGCCTCACAAAAACCGATCGGGAAACGATCGTCGGACATGCTGTCGAACTGGTTCACGCCGTACGGGGAGCCGGCAGAACTCCGATCATGCAAGCCTTTCTCGTTGAGTACGGCCTGTCCAGCCGCGAGGGCGTCGCACTGATGTGCCTGGCCGAAGCGCTGCTGCGGATTCCGGATACCGAAACGATCGATGACCTGATCAAGGACAAGATTGTCAGGTCGGATTGGGCATCGCATCTGGGAAGCTCGACCTCCTCAGCGGTAAACGCCTCCACCCGGGCTCTTCACCTGACCGGCAAGGTGCTTGGCGGCGGCCGAAAGGGGCTGGCCGGGGTGCTTCACCGGGCCGTCAGGCGGATCGGCAAACCGATCATCCGCACCGCGCTTGCCCGTGCGATGCGTCAACTCGGCCATCGCTTCGTGCTGGGGCGCGACATGAGAGAGGCGAAGGCCCGGGCGGCGCCAAGGGAGGCAAGCGGCTACACCTATTCGTACGACATGCTGGGCGAGGCGGCCCGTACCGCGGAGGACGCTCGGCGCTACCACCTCGCCTACTCCGATTCGATAGTCGCCCTCGAAGGCCATGCCGGAGGACCGGGGATCGGCGCCCGCCCGGGCGTGTCGGTGAAGCTCTCCGCTTTGCACGCGCGCTACGAGTTTAGCCAACGGGACCGCGTGCTATCCGAACTGGTCGGACGCCTGCATTCGCTCGCCCTGCTCGCCAAGTCGGCCGGAATTGGCCTGAACGTGGACGCCGAGGAGGCCGACCGCCTGGAGCTTTCACTGGACGTGATCGAAGCCGTGCTGGCAGACCCCGCGCTCGCCGGCTGGGATGGTTTCGGGGTCGTGGTGCAGGCCTATGGCAAACGAGCGCCGCACGTCATCGACTGGCTGTACGGGCTGGCCGGGCAACTGGAACGCCGGATCATGGTCCGGCTCGTCAAGGGTGCGTATTGGGACAGCGAGATCAAACGTGCGCAGACGCTTGGTCTCGACGGCTTCCCGGTCTTCACCCGCAAGGCATGCACCGACGTCTCGTATCTCGCCTGCACGCGCAAACTTCTCGGCATGACGGACCGCATCTACCCGCAGTTCGCGACCCACAACGCGCACACGATCGCAGCAGTGCTGCACATGGCCGACGACACGTCAGCGTTCGAGTTCCAGCGTCTGCACGGGATGGGAGCAGCCCTGCACGAGGCCGTGCGGCAGGCACGAGGCGTCCGGTGCCGGATTTACGCGCCGGTCGGCGCCCACAGCGATCTGGTCGCCTACCTTGTGCGCCGCCTCCTCGAGAATGGCGCCAACAGCTCGTTCGTGAACCAGATTGTCGACACGAGCGTGACGCCGGAGGAAATCGCCCGGGACCCGCTGGCGGCGGTCGAGGAGCTGGGCGGCACGATCGCCAACCCGCGCATTGCCGCGCCGGCGGACTTGTTCCTGCCCGAACGCCGAAACTCGAAGGGATGGGACGTTACCGATCCCCTGCAGCTGGCGGCGCTGGAGCGCAAACGCCAGTCCTTCCGGTCCGCCCAATGGGAAGCGGCTCCCCCTGTTGCGGGACCGAAAAGCGGAACGCTGCGCCGGGAAGTGCGGAACCCGGCACGGCACGACGATGTCGTGGGTTATGTCACGGGGTCGGCGTCAGCGGACATTGCCGCAGCGTTGGCGGTCGCCCGCAAGGGCGCCGCCTTCTGGGCTTCGATGGAGGTTCGGGAGCGAGCGAGCCGCGTGCGCCACGTGGCCGATCTCTACGAAGCGCACGCGCCGGAACTCTTCGCACTCGCGGCCCGGGAAGCGGGCAAGACCTTGTCCGACAGCGTCGCGGAAGTGCGCGAGGCGTGTGACTTCGCCCGCTTCTATGCCAATGAGGCGATCAGGGAATGTGGTACCGGCAACTGCGTCCCGCTCGGGATCGTTGCCTGCATTTCCCCGTGGAATTTTCCGCTCGCAATCTTCTCCGGGCAGATACTCGCCGCGCTGGCCGCCGGCAACGCGGTCGTTGCCAAACCGGCCGAGCAGACGCCGCTGATGGCGGCCCGCGCCGTCGCTCTGATGCACGAGGCCGGCATTCCTCGGGATGTATTGCAGTTGTTGTTCGGCGACGGGGAGAGGGTGGGATCGGCGCTGGTATCCAACCCGCAGGTCGACGGCGTGTGCTTCACCGGTTCGACCGAAACCGCTCGGCAGATCAATCGGGCGATGGCAGAGTGCCTTGCACCGCACGCTCCGCTGATCGCCGAAACCGGCGGCTTGAATGCGATGATCGTCGATTCCACCGCGCTGCCCGAGCAAGCGGTGCGCGACATCGTCGTGTCCGCTTTCCAGAGCGCTGGCCAGCGCTGCTCCGCGCTCCGCATCCTCTATATCCAGCAAGAGGTCGAGGAGCGGATCCTCGCGATGTTGTACGGTGCGATCGACGAGCTGCGCATCGGCGATCCCTGGGATCTCGCCGCCGATATCGGACCGATCATTGACCGCCAGGCGCGGGACCACATCGAAGACTACTGCAGTGACGCCGAGCGTGATGGGCGCCTACTGAAACGCGCTGTAGCTCCCGGCACAGGCCTGTTCGTGCCGCCGAGCGTGGTACAGGTGGATGGGATCGGTTCGCTGAGCGAGGAGATCTTCGGGCCAGTCCTGCATGTTGCGACGTACGCTGCCGAAGACATCGACGCCGTCCTTCAAGCCATCAACGCTGCCGGCTACGGCCTCACGTTCGGACTGCACACTCGCATCGATGATCGCGTACAGCATGCGGTCGACCACATCTGCGCAGGAAACATTTATGTGAATCGGAACCAAATCGGTGCAGTTGTGGGGTCGCAGCCATTCGGCGGCGAGGGCGAGAGCGGGACCGGGCCGAAGGCGGGCGGTCCCCACTACATGCGGCGACTGACGCGCGGCCTCACCGAGCCCAGTGGCGTTCCGGAGGGCGCATTGGTCGACCGCAGGCGGGTGCAGCGAGCGGTTCAGACTGCGGCGCGAGGTCTCGAATTCAGTCGGCACAAGCATGGCGCGGAAGCGGGGGCCACGATCGACTACGCCGACGAGGCCGCGTGTCTCCGCAATCCGCAGCAAGACGAACAGGCAGACGCCGGTCAGTTTCGATGGAAGCCCGAGGAACGTGGCGGGCGCTTCCAATTCGCTCCGTTGGACCTTCCTGGGCCAACCGGTGAATCGAACCGGCTTTACCTCGCATCGCGCGGGGTGGTGCTCTGCCTGGGTCCTGGGATGGACACGGCGGGCGCACAACTGGCGACGGCGCTTGGCGCCGGCAATGCCGCGGTCGTGATCGCCGACGGCGCCGAGGCCGCACTGGCCCGCTGGAGCGATGATCCCCGAGTGTCCGTCCTGGACGGACAGCTTGCTCCGGAAATGCTCTCGACGCTCGATGGTATTGCCGCCGTTGCCAGCTGCGCCAACGATGATGTCATGACGACGCTGCGCGTGGCTGTCGCTCGGCGTCCAGGTCCGATACTGCCGTTCATCAGCGAGCCCCGGGCGACCGAGCGCTATGTGATCGAACGGCACGTATGCATCGATACCACCGCTGCCGGTGGCAATGCCACCCTGCTGGTCGAGGCGGAAACCTCCCGCTAGCTGCGGTGGGCCCCGCCCCTACTAACGGTTCGTCAGCGCCGATACACGAAGAATGTCGCGTCGTGGCGGATCTCGGCGCGGGGCAGTGCCGTGACCGGCCCCGCAGTGTCGATCAAGGTCCAGAGGCCGGCCTCGGCTAGGACACGAATCTTGTCCATGAAACCACCTTCCGAGAGCGCCGCCTCCGTGCAGCAGAAGATCAGCACTCCGCCTGTCGCGGTGACCCGCAACAGTTCG
>JAPPBK010000338.1 GCA_026705105.1 Chloroflexota bacterium
CAGGCGGACCCCAGAGCAGCAACTCCGTGTGGCTTTTCGTGCGTCCTACCCGTAAGAACAGGAAATCCCCGCTACGGTCCTCCCACACGACCACGAGTGTCTTCGCTATCTCCGGCACTCGCTCTCCTTCATCGCCGTACGGGACCAGCTTGAGCAGAGCCTCTGTCTTGACCGCTGGAGTGATGAACGGCTCGCCTGCAATTGTGTTCGTCTTGATCGGGGAGAAGTAGACCCGAGCCAGAAGATCGTAGAGTGAGCCACAGTGCTGGCTCGCTTCTCCATAAAACCGGCTGGTGTCCAGCGTTAGGTGATGGGCCAGCACATCTCGTAACCCGATGATCGACCTCCACGACAGCCGCCCGTCCTTGGATGTCCCTGGGATCTCAACCAAGATCGTCTCGAGGCTTGTCCCTTTGCCCTTCAGCAGGTTGTCAATCTGCTTGATGGCCTCGCAGGCGTCCTCGACGTACTTCTTGAGGGCTGTCACCAGGTGGCGGTTGCCCGGCCCGTCCATCGACGCCAGAAGGTCCATCGCGTCGCGGCAGTTGCTCGCCGCGATCAAAATGCGTTCTTGACAGCGGGCACAAGTTTCCGAAACCTCGTCCCCCTCTTTAAGCGGTGGAGGTTTCGCCCATTGTTCCGGCAACATGGGGTCCGAAGTTCCGATTCCACTCAAGGTGTAGTGCTATGATCGCTTGGGTCTCAGGTTCCGCGGCCCGCCCCTAACATGGCGTGCAACTGCCTGCTTGCGTGCCCAACATCGGGGTAGTTTACGAGCGCGACAAGTCCACCAGTTCTCCGTCGGTGGGACGCGCTTCTCGGTCGCGATCTGCCCATCAAGCGCCGGGCAGCGCGCCTCCGGATCAGGACAGGTTTAGCTCTTCGTCTCAGCGTGCTTCTGCCACGCCTTCGCGCCGAGGATCCCTCCGAACAAGAAGGTGAGCGTTGTACTGTAGTCTGTCGAACAGTCCCCGATGCCGAATGCGGTCCCGACCAAGACCCCCATCCCTCCGATCATCCCGATGAGCATCATGACCCGCATCGATGAGGGTCGTCCTTTGTCGTCGGCCATCATTTCGCCTAACCACTTCATCTTGTCACCTCCTCACGCTCGCCAAACGGGAGAAACGAACTTCACCGTAGCCCCTTACGATGTTCCACAAATGGTTGTCGGTCAATCGATACTGAGACTCGTGAGAGCCGGAGCCTTGACGGGCGAGCGCACCTGGCCCGACTCTGGTGCCGCTCGTCCGACGCGGGTCCGATGTTGTCAGGGGGAGGAACTGATTTGTGAGCGATACCGAGACGTCAAGGCTGCTGCTGACTCACCTGAGCTGGCGGTTTCATCCACCCATGGAAGTGCTCGCATGCACTGTACTTGAGTACATCCTGAACCACCATCCCGACTCGAGAGAGGGGTTGAACGACCTGCTCGGGCGAATCGTCCCGGGCATGCGGTTGTCCGGCATGGACTTCGAAACCGAAGCCAGCCATCCGGAGTTGGGGCGCCTCGACGTGCTCCAGAGGGGAGACGACGGGGAAGGGCGGTTCGTCATCGAAGCCAAGTTCGATGCCCCGCTCATGCCAACGCAGCCCGCTGCCTACCTGGAGCAGATGCCGTCGGCCGGCGTCTCGGTGCTCATGTTCCTGGTTCCAACCCTGCGAGTGGAGGAGCTTTGGCCGCGGCTGCTCCGCCGGCTGGACAAGGCAGAACTCCCGTATTCCGATCTCGAACATCCCGGCTGTGTCCAGATCGATGAGACGGAGAAGCACCTCTGCATCATCGACTGGACCACCTTGCTGGACAGCATGAAGGAACCGCTGGAAGGGGACGAGTTCGGTCGGGCGGACCTCCGGCAACTCCGAGGACTCGCGCGGTTCGCTGAGGCAAAAGAGAGCAAGGCCAGGCTCCCGGGGGAGGAAATGGTGAATGCGGTCGTCAAGCTTGGGAAGGCTGCAGGCTGGCTAGCGACCAGGACCACGAGGGGGGGCGCTTACGGGATCACGCGACAGGGCGGCGACTATGGCCGATACGCGCGCCTCGATCGCCTCTACAAGCTCGGCGTCTGGTTGGGAATTAACTCCCGTCTGCATCGCAAGTTCGCCTCGACGCCACTCTGGGTGATGTGTATGGATTGGGCCTACGCCGACGGCCAGGGCTGGAACGCCGGCGTCAAGACCATACTCGAGGCTCGCATGGGTTCGGAACTCCATGCGGACGGCAAGAGGCTGTGGGTCCCGGTCATCCCGGAGGGAGGCAAGGGGCCCGACCGGTACGCGGCCGCGCTCGAACGCATCGTCGGGATCCTGGACGAGCTGGCGGAGCCTTGGCATTCCGATGCCATCGTGCTCGAGGAGGTCAGCCGCCCGTACAAGCAAGGCGTGATGAACAACGTCCACCGTTCCGAGTACGTCGAGGCGATCGTGGCGCTCGCGCTCAAGGCCAGCGGCTGGACGCGCATGACGCCATGGGATTCGTGGGACCTCGAGCACAAGTCGGGAGCCAGGCTCGAGGTCAAGCAGTCTGCGGCGGCCCAGGCCTGGAAGAGCCCGGAGCAACGGAGCCCTGCTCGATTCGATATCGCCCCCCGGACGGGGTATTGGGACGAGGAGGGAGACTGGGTCCCGAAGCCCGGACGCCACGCGGACGTCTACTTGTTCGCTTGGCACGGAGCCGACGGGGACACGGCCGACCAGCGGGACCCGGGAAGCTGGGAGTTCTACGTCGTCGCCGGGCGTGACCTCCCCGAGCAGAAGTCGATCGCGCTGAAGGTCCTTCAGGATCTGACGTCGCCGTGCGGCATCGACGCTCTCGCGGCAGCTGTGGACGCCGCTACGGGTCGGCTGGGGGGGCGCCCGAGTGGCTGAAAGCCGCGTACGGCTGATCGTGCCCTTCGAACTTGATTCCCACCTGGTCTGCTTGGCGCTTAAGCGGAACGGCAACCGGAGCCTGGCGCGGAGGAACCGCTCCGCCCCCCGCGTGTTTCGCCATAAGGGGTGGAGACGACCCAAACAATGGAGGACGTGGCGCTCCTCGGGTCGTCCACGTCGCTCCGCCCCGAGGGCGCGGAAAAAAACCCGCCATCGGCCGCATCCCATGCGACCTGGGCATCGACTTGGCGACGTTCGTCCCGGTCCCGGCCCGGCCTGAGGAGGAAAAAGACCACCATCTTGATCCTGCGGCACACGCTGATCAACCCGTTTCCCGTGAATGGACCGGCCGAACGGAGCCACAATCGAGCTGTACCGGAATTCCTTGGAGGAGGCCATGGGCACGCCGCTCCCGAAGCGCGCGCGGACCCGACAGTTCGAGTTCCCTCTTGGCTCGGAACCAACGCCGCCTCCGGCGATCCCGTTGCTCAGGCAAGCTGGGCGTCCGGCTCCGAACGTAGCTCGTTCACTCCATCCCTACCGTGGCCGATAGGGAATCTTCGATGTTCGAATCGACACTGCCGTAGGAACAAGATCTATAGTTTCGAGCAAGTCAGCGATAATTCCCTTGACGCCCGTCGGTTCCAGAACATTGGAACCAATCGTTATTTGACTGTCTGTCGTAAAAATCTTGTTACAATTAAGTTGTTTTACTTGAACGTATTTGCGACAAAGACCAAATTGAACATGTATGCCGCGAGACACGACATCCGTCACATCTATCGTTGCGGTGTCGTTCGGCGCATCGAACACGATAGCTCGATATTCACGTTCCATTTCATAATGACGACGTTTGTGCAAGAATCTCTCCCCAAACAAACGATCACAAGGCGACAGTACATCGCTCGCGATATCCCGCCAGATGTCGGCATCTATCGCACGTGCGCGCAATTCATCTAGATCTCGAAGAAGGGACGAAATGGCAGGAAGATCAATTTGGAATGGAGGTTCATCCGTATATATAACAGGTCTCACTAATGATGACTCTATCAACTGCTGTGATACGTGGGGAGGTGTCGAAATAGAGACTCCCCGGCATTCGTTGCCGTAGAGTCGCCAAAACAAAAGGTCATCGCCGGCATCGATGGGATGGTCCGTACTATCCGCAACCCCAACGAAGCAGCAGATGTACGCGGAACGATAGCGCTCCCAAACCCACGGCATCGAGTCGCTACAATCCTTGAGCAACTTAAGCAGGAACCTGTCGTCGGTGGTCGCCCGCCCCTCATCGGGGTCATTCATTGTGTCTGATTGCGACAGTCGCAATCCTCCAC
>JAPPBK010000445.1 GCA_026705105.1 Chloroflexota bacterium
CTGTTCCTGGCGGTCAGCCGTGGGCGCTACCCCCCTTAACCCCCCCCCCCCGGGGGGAGCCCCCCCGAAGGGGCGGAGGGGGCACGCCGTACGCGCGCGCTCCCCCCTCTGCCTTCGGCATCTCCCCCCGCGGAGCGGGGGGAGAGGGGACTCAGGCAAAGTCGTTGATTGTGACGAAGCCCGTGGTCTGGAAGGTCGTCATCGACTCGACGACCTCCGGCACCTGGTCGATCGAGATCGTCTCGCTGACGATCGTCTCCGGCTGCAGCTTGCCCGAGGCGACCATGTTGAGCATCGACGGATAGTTCTGGTTGGGCAGACCCAGCGAACCGCGGAACTCGATCTCCGACATCGTGATGAAATCGATCGGCAGGCCGACTTCGCCCGCCTCGTCGGCCGAGGTGATGCCGATCTGCACGTGCACCCCGCCCTTGCGCAGCGAGTTGACCGAGTTCAGCATCGTCGCCTTGATCCCCAGCGCGTCGACCGAGACATTGGCGCCGCCATCGGTGATCTCGCGGACCCTGGTGGGAACGTCGTGCTCGAGCGCGTTGATCGTCTCGACCGCGCCTTGCGAGCGGGCCAGGGAGAGCTTGCCCTCTTCAAGGTCGACCGCGATCACCTGCGCGCCCAGCGATGCGGCGACCTGCACGGCCGAGAGTCCGATCCCGCCGCAGCCGTTGACCACAACCCAGTCGCCGCCCGACACTTCGCCGCGGTCTGCGACGCCGTGGTAGGAAGTCATGAAGCGGCAACCCATCGCCGCCCCGGCCTCGAAGGAGACGTTGTCGGGCAGCGGGATGGCGTTGAAGTCCGCGTTGTAGATCGCCGCCTTCTGCGCGAATCCGCCGGCGAATCCGCCCTGCGTGTCGCAGATATTGGGTAATCCGCTGCGGCAGATCTGGCAGTTGCCGCAGCCGTTGTGGAACGGCGTGAGCACCCGCTGGCCGGGTCGGATGTGCTGGACCTCGGCGCCGACCGCCTCGACCGTACCGGCCCACTCGTGACCCAGCACACAAGGAATCGGCAGCTCGAATCCGACCCAGGAGAGGTCGCCCTGCCACAGGTGCCAGTCCGAGCGGCAGACGCCGCAGGCCTCGACGCGCACCAGCGCGTCTTTCGGCCCAATCACCGGATCCGGGAACTCGCGCACCACCAGCGGCTGGCGGACGCCTTCCATCACCACAGCTTTCATGTCCGATTCCTTCCTAGGAACGACTCTGGAAACCCAGAGCAGCGGGTGAGAGGAACGCTAGCAAATCCAGCGCGCCCAGATCATTCCACCACTCCACCACTGTTCCGTCACTCTGCGCCGGCCGGCAGCACGCGGCAGACATCCGGCCGCAGCAGCCGCAGCGGGCCGATCTGCGCGGACTCCGTGATCGCGTACGTCGCGAGCGCCTCCCGATAGACCACGCGCCGTTCAGTCTCGGAGACCGGAAGCGATAGCGCCCACGCGTCGTGCGGAAAGCCCACGCGCCGCCCGTCGGAGAGCTGCAGCACGGTGACCTCCGCCCCCAGCGCCGCCTGTTGCAGCTCCATCAGCATCTCCGCCAACGACGCCGAATGCGGTACCCGCGAGTCGCCGGCCACCGCCTCCATCGCCGCTCGCTCCACTTCGGAGGCGCGAGGCTCAAGCGCGTCCCCCATCCGTTCGCGCGGCAGCGAGAACACGTAGCGGATCGACCGCTCGACCTGCTGCCAGCGGATGCGGAATGACCAGCGAAGCGTCTGCCAGTCGTCGCTCGGCTCGGTCAGCACCGTCGGCACGGCGAGCCGCGCCCGCAGCCCCGCCTCAGCCTCCATCCGTCCCAGCTCCTCCAGCAGCCAGGGCATCATCGGGTCAGGCGTGTCAGTCATGGACCGATCGTAGGGCTCATTCTGCGTGCGGAGACAACCCGTTAGCGGGACACCGGATCGCGCTTCTCGAAGAAGGCGGCCAGACCCTCCACGGTCTCCGGGCGGCGCGCGGCCTCGGTGATCGCGCGGGTCTCGTACTCCATCTGCGTCTCCAGACTCTCGTTCCAGGACAGGTGATAGAGCCGCTTGGCCGCGCCGATCGACTCGGTCGGACCGGCGGCGAGCTGGGCGGCGAGGGCGTGCGCGGCCTCGTGCAGCTCGTCGTCGGGCACGATCCGGTTGATCATCCCCCAGTCCAGCGCCTCCTGGGCCGAGAGCATGCGGTTGGTCAGGCACAACTCGATCGCCCGGCGCAAACCGACCAGGCGGGGCAGGAAGTAGGTGGACGAACCATCGGGCGTCAGACCGATCCGCGAATAGGCCATGGTGAAACGCGACGACTCGCCGGCCAGGGCCAGGTCGCCGATCAGGGCGAGACTCATTCCCGCGCCCGCGCAGGTGCCGTTGATCGCCGTGATCATTGGAGCATCCATTCGCGCGAATCGCGACACCGCCGCGTGCAGGTAGGTCGTCATCTCCTTGACGAACGTGGCCATTTCGGGACCTGCCGGCGGAAACCCGCGCAGGTCTGCGCCGGTGCAGAAGAATCGCCCGGAGCCGCGGAAGACCACCGCGCGTACATCGGGATCGTCGTCGACCTCTATTGAGGCGTGCATCAGCTCCTTGCACATCTCCATCGAGAGCGAGTTCGCGGCCTCGGGCCGGTTGATGGTGATCGTCGCCACGCTGTCGGCGACCTCGTACTCCAGGGTGTTGTATTCCGACATTGATGGCTCCTTCGCTAATGTTGGCTCACGCGAGTCGTCTCACGTGCAGGCTATCGCCAGACAAGGAGCAGTCGGATGCCCACACAGACAGTCCGCGTTCCCACCGGCGACGGCGATCTGAAGGCCAGCCTGGCATTGCCCGATTCCTCCGCGCAGTCCGACAGCCCGCGACCCGGTGTGATCGTGCTGCACGAGTTGTTCGGACTCAACAACGACATTCGCCGCATCGCCCAGCGCTTTGCCGACAACGGCTACGTCGCGCTCGCGCCCGATCTGTACTCGGTCGGGCCGAGGCGGCGACTGCTCTGTATTCGCCGCACCATGCAGGCGCTTCGCAGCGGAGAAGGGCGCGCGTTCGATGACATCGAATCGGCCCGAGCCTGGCTCGCCAAGCGCGACGATGTCGACGAATCCCGACTGGCGGTCGCGGGGTTCTGCCTCGGCGGCGGATTCGCCATTTTGCACGCGGCCCGCTCGCCGGTCGGCGTGGCCGCCGACTTCTACGGGGCGGTGCCGCGCGAAGCGGACACGCTGGATGGCATCTGTCCCGTGTTCGCCGGATACGGCGAGCTGGATCGGGCATTCGTCGGGCAGGCGGGCCGTTTGCGCGAGCATCTCGACGCACTCGACGTGGAGCACGAGATCGTCGTCTATCCCGGCGCCGGCCACTCGTTCATGAGCCAGTACGGACTGGTCCGATCGCTCATGGTGCGGCTCTCACCGATGAAGGTGGGGCACCACGAACCTTCCGCGGAAGCAGCCTGGGCCACAATGCTGGACTTCTTCCAGCGCACCCTGAGCGGAACATCCGACGCGGTTCAGACGTAACGTAGGTACGGGGTCGCTTGAGGCTGCAGCTGGGGCTGCGGTCGACGAAAGGGAGCAGGAATGAAACTCAAGGCACTGCACGCGACATCGGCCCGATTGCTGGCGTTGCTCGGACTGGTGGCGGTAGCGGCTGCGCTGTTGGTCATGGGCGCGCTGAGAGCAGGCGCCGAGGAGGAGTACGACCTCAAACTGGTGCCCTCGTCGAGCGAGCGATTGACCACGCTGACGATCGAGGGCGCCGCCTCGCGGACCATCGATCGCGATGGAACGGTTGCGCGCTTCAGCATCACGGTTCTGGACGAGTCCGTGCGCGACGCCGTCGCAACCGGCAACAGCGCGCTGGTAGACGTTCGCACGGCGTTGCAGATGGGTTGCAACGACGACAACTCGGAGCAGCTATGCGTGCCGCCTGATCAGTTGCAGACCACGTCAATCCGGATTGACGAACAGTTCGACTGGACCGAGCAGGGCCGGGTCTCACTGGGATTCGAGTACCGCAACTCCGTGCTTGCCCGGATCGACGGCGTCGACCAGGCTGGCCTGCTGATTGACACGATTCTGATCGCGGGCGGCGACCACGTCCGGTTCGACAGTGTCGACTTCACCGCCTCCGGCCGCGCCGAGGCCGAGCGGCTGGCCTTGCTGGACGCAATCGACGACGCCCAGGCAACCGCC
>JAPPBK010000157.1 GCA_026705105.1 Chloroflexota bacterium
CCCCCGCCCAAGCGGGGGGAGATGTCCCGTAGGGACAGAGGGGGGCTCCCCGCGCGCGCTACTCCGGGCGGTCCCCCCCTTCACCCGCTACGCGGGAGCTTCCCCCCAGGGGGCAGCGGGGAACGCGAGCTACTTCGCCGGGAAGACGGGTTCGCCGCCGATGATGCCGGCGGCTTCCATTTCCTGGAGGTCTCCGGCGGAGAGGCCGAGGTCATCGGACAGGACCTGGGCGGTGTGCTCGCCGAGCAGCGGGGCGCGCTCGAGCGGGACGTCGCTCTTGGACATCTTCGGCGCCCAGCCGAGCAGGCGGATGTTGCCGTGGGCCGGGTGCTCGAGGTCGTGGACGAAGCCGCGCTCCTCGAAGTGCGGGTTGTGGAACAGGTCGTAGGTGTCAAGCACCGCCGAGCAGGGCACGCCGGCCGCGCCCAGCTCCTCCATCACCTCCCACTTTGTCCGCGTTTTGGTCCACTTCGAGATCTCGGCGTAGAGCTCCTTGCCGTTCTCGTTGCGCTTCCACATGTCCTCGAAGCGCGGGTCGACCAGTAGCTCGGGTCGGTCGATGGCGGCGCAGAGCGTGTCCCACATGCGGCTGGTCACGACCATGATGTAGACCCAGTCGTTGTTGCCGCCGCGCGCCTCGCTCTCGGGCGTCGACTTGCAGGGGTACAGGTCGGTCGGCGCGCCGGCCGCGTTGCCGCGTCGCGGCGCCACCTTCTCACCCCACTCGGCGTACGCGATCCGCGTGCGCATGAAGTAAGTCATCGCCTCCTGCATCGTGATCTCGATGAACTGACCCTCGCCCGTGCGCTGCTTCTGCACGTAGGCGGCGGTGATCGAGAGCGCCAGCTCGACCCCGGTGCCGGAGTCGCCCACGGTCGATCCGGGCAGCATCGGCGGACCGTCCGGCTCACCGGTGACCGAGAATGCGCCCGCCGCGGCCTGGGCGATCATGTCGAAGCACTTGTAGTCGGCCCACGGCCCCGAGAGTCCGAAGCCCTTGAGCCGCGCGTAGATGATCGAGGGGTTGACTTCCTTCATCACGTCGTAGGTCAGGTTCAGCCGCTCCATCACGCCGGGGCCGTAGTTCTCGACGAAGACGTCGTAGTGGGGCAGCATTTCCAGCAGCAGCTCGCGGCCCTTGGCGTCCTGCAGGTTGATCGTGACCGAGCGCTTGTTGGAGTTCCAGTTGATGAAATAGGGCGAGTTCAGCGTGCCGGTGCGCACGCCGCGTCCGGGGTCGCCGACGCCGGGCTGCTCGACCTTGACCACGTCCGCCCCCAGCCAGGCCAGCGCCTGCGTGCACGAGGTCCCCGCCTCGTACTGGGTCATGTCCAGGATCCGCATTCCATCAAGTGCCGGCATGGTCAGGTCCTCCTACAGGCGCGCCGCGCGCGCCGCTGAGTCACCTGCATACTAATCGGATGCAAGCCTACGCCGCTCACCAGGTTCCCCCTCTCCCCCCGATCAGCGGGGGGAGATGCCGTAGGCAGAGGGGGATTCCCTTCGCTGCGGACGCTACTCGTCGTCGGCGGCCGCTTCGGCCACGTAACGCAGGAGCGTCTGCACGAACATTCGGGTGCGCGCGATGTCCGTCTGCGCCCTCGATGCGTTGAGCGCGAACGGCGTGGCCAGCCAGAGTTGCGGGCTGCCGACCAGCTCGGGCGGCGTGTGGCTGTGCTGGACGAACAGCATCGCGCTCAGGACAAGGAAGCCCTGAGACTCGACGCTGTCGTTGAACAGCCGGGCCATGTGGCGTTGCCTGGCCGCCAGGTCGGTGAGCCGAAGATCGACGTGCGAGCCAATCGGCAGGATGCGGATCGTGTGTCCGGTGTCGGTGTAGATCTGGTCGAACGCCTTCAGCGCGTTGAACAGCGTGTTTGCGTTGAGCGTCATCGCCATTTCGACGTCTGCCCAGTCGGGATCGGTCAGCTTGGCGACCAACTCCTCAACGACCTGCTCGTCCGACGCGCCCTCGGTCAGGTGCAGGCGTCGCACGCTCGCGCCCTGGTAGGTCGCTTCCAGTCCCTCGCAGCGCTCTTCGAGTCCGACGTTGCCCTGTTCGTGCATGACGCAGACGATCGGTCCCGTGACGCCGAGCAGGCTGATGGCCTGGGCAGCGCGGACGCCGGCTTCGCGGTCGTCGAGGGCAACGTGGATTTCGGAGCCGGCGGCCGCGGCGAAGCTCGCGCCGGAGTTGAACGTGACGATTCGAGCGCCCGCTGCCTTGGCGGCCAGCAGCGAGTCGGTGACTGCGTCGGGATCGGCGAGCGTAGACGCGATCACCGCCGCGCCGTCGGCGCTGCACTGGTCGATCGCCGCCGCCTGGTCGGCGCCGTCGAGATGCGACTCGAAGCGGTAGTTGGCGTCGGCGAGGTGCGCTGATACGTGCATGTAACCGCGCGCGACCTGCCAGTAGCGATCGGCTTTCGAACCGTGCGCGACCACGCAGAAGAGCGGTCCTTCCGGTGCTTCCTCAACCGCAAGCGCAACCTCGGAACTCACATGCCAGACGCCGCTCGGCGCGTCGGCGGCCAGGACCCGCAGCTGCGGCAACTGTTGTTCGCCCCAGCCGCCGTCGGCTTGCTTTGACTCAATGGCGAACACGGTCGAGCCGTCGGCACGCTTGAGCGCAGCGACGCGGACACTCGCTTGGTCTTCTATGCGTTCGACCGTGTCGGACCGTGCGATCAGCCGATCAAGCGCGGCGGACGCAGCCTCGACGGCGGAGGCATTCTCGCCGGCCGTATCCATGCCGGTCAGCGAGGGATCGGCCAGCCACAGCTGGGGTTGGTTGATGTACACCGCGTGGTGCAGTTTGTGGGACAAGTGCATCGCGCTGGCGACGAAGAATCCCTGGCTGTCGACGCTGTCGCTGATCAACACGTCGAGATGCTGGTCGAGCAATGCCTCGGGGAAGTCCGACAGGTCTTCGCGGGAGGCGCCGACTGAGGCGAGCCGCAGATCGCCGGCCGCGCCGTCCAGGCGCTCGACGGCGGTGAGCGCGTGCTGCATGCTGTCCGCGCTGAGCGTGAGCACGGCGTCGTAACGCGGCCCATCCTGGTCGCTGAGTTCGCTCGCTATCGTCTGAATGAACTCGTCGTGAGCCGCGGGATCATGTTGTCGGTGCGAGGCAACCTCTTCGAGCTGAATGCGCGTCACGCCCGCTCCCGCGTAGGCGGCTTCGAGACCGTCGCAGCGATGTTCGAGACTCAGATTGTCCTGCTCGTGGATCAGGCAGCCGACCTGGCCGCTGATGCCGCGCTCGTTGAACTGGCGTCCCGCCAGCTCGCCGGCCGCGCGGTCGTTGAGCGCGATGTGGACCTGCGAACCCACGCGTTCGGCGTGCTCGACCCCGGCGTTGAAGGTGACGACTCGCACCTCCATCTCCCTGGCCTTGAGCAACGTCTCGCGGACATCGTCGGGACTGGCCAGCGTCGAGGCGACGACCGCGGCGCCATCGGCGAGGCAGCGCTCGAGCGCGGCGGCCTGGTCGCCGCCGTCCAGGTAGGTCTCGAAGCGCAGGTTGGTGTCGGTCAGGGCTGCCGACTGGAACAGGTAGGCGCGGAACTTGACCCAGAAGCGGTCGTCCGGCGCGCCATGAGCGACCACGCAGAAGAGCGGGTCCGGTTCGCCGCTCGCGATGTCGACGGGAGAGCTGCGCAGCCAGGTATCGGCCGGTGAGTCGGCGGAGACGACGCGCCTGGTCGGCAGCAGCCGCTCGCCCCACTCGCCGTCGGCGCCCAGCGTCTGCACACTGACCCGAACTGACCCGTCATCGCTCTTGAGCACCGATGCGCGGACGGTTGGGTCGTCGGAACCCGGGTGGGCCGTCGCGTCGTTGAGCAGCGAGAGACTGGTCAGCGCAGTGCCGACAGTCAGCAACAGCGCGATCGTGATTGCGAATTGTCTCGAACGGAGCGGGATCATTCGATGTAACCTACGCATAACTACTCCTATTGGCGATTTCTCTTTGTATCGACGACTGCGAGGTCGATTCATGCCAGTCGGCGCATGGTACATGAGCGCTCACCGTAGGACTACCGTCAGTCCCTCCAGCTCAGTCTGCTGTGTGAGTGTTCTGCGACCTGGATAATCGGGGATAGCACGTACACACCTTTGCTTGGTACGATTACACATACTCTCGTTGCGGCCCGGCGTTTAGGGATGCGCACAGTGCCTGTG
>JAPPBK010000463.1 GCA_026705105.1 Chloroflexota bacterium
CTCAAGGGTTGCCCAGCCGACTCGCCCAGCTGGAGGGTGACGGTGCTGCCGCTCACCACGACGGGTTCGCTCGCGTCCAAGGCCAGAGTGCTGCCAGCGGCCGTGACCGTGAAGGCCGAGCCGGCCGGGGTCGAGGTGGTGTCCAGGGCCTGGCTGAAGGAGATCGTGATCTTCGTGCCGCCGGCGGTCGTGATCGCCGACAGCGCCCTCGGCGGCACGCCGCTCACGTTGTGGGCGGTGACGGCGGCGAAGCTGTCCACCTCGCTGTTGGCAGGTGAGCTGTCGCGCAGCGGGTTGGCCGCGGGCTTGGCGTAGGCGACGGTCACGGTCTCGCCGCCGGTCAGGGCGGCGGCGAGCGTCAGCGTGACGGTCGAGCCGCTGATCGCGACGGCGTTGCTCTGGGCCAGCGAGACTGCGGCGGCCGACTCGGTGGTGGCGTCGCCGTCGGGATCGACCTCGACGGTGAAGGCTGTGCTCGCGGGAACCGAGTTGGCGTCGAGCGGCGCGCTGAAGGTCAGGGTCAGACTCGCACCTTCGGCCACGGCGGAGGCCAGCGCCGGCCCGGCCGGTGAAGGAGGCGGGGGCGCCGTCGTGGGCGTGCCCGTGGCCGGATCGGCATATGCGCCCGTGGCCTCGCTGTTGATCGCGGCGACCTGCACTTCGTAGGCCTGGCCGGCGGTCAGGCCGGAGATCGTGACCGGGCTGGCGCCGATCGTGGTCGTGGTACCGCCTTGGCCGTCGTCGACCGAGAGGTCGGTCCAGTCGGTCGCGCCGGTCTGGCGGTACTGCACGGAGTATCCGCTGATGGCGGAGCTGCCGGTGTCGGCGGGCGCGACCCAGGAGACGGTGACCGCGCCGACTCCGCCGGCGGTCACGCTCAGCGAGGTCGGTTTCCCTGGCGGGGCCGACAGGGGCGTGCCCGTGGCCGTGTCCGTGTATACGCCCGTGCCTGCGCTGTTGATCGCGGCGACCTCCACCTCGTAGGCCTGGCCGGCGGTCAGGCCGGGGATCGTGACCGATAGGGCGCTGGCGCTGATCGTGGTCGTGGTACCGTCCTGGCCGTCGTCAACCGAGAGATCGGTCCAGGTCGTCGCGCCGGCCTGGCGGTACCGCACCGAGTGGCCGCTGATATCTGCGCCGCCGTTATCGGCGGGCGCTTCCCAGGACACGTGGAGCGCCCCGGCCTGCGGGTTCACGACCAGATTCTGCGGCGCGTCGGGCGCGGTTGGCGTGCCCTGTCCCTGCACGGTCGCAGGCGGCGCAAGAGCGATCACCGCGAGCGCGACGATCAGGCCCAGCCCCGCCAGCAGCGTCCAGGTTCCCAGTCTTCCCGCGCGCGGAGCAGCCGACCGCTGCCTGAATTCGAACGACGGTTTCCGAACAAAGTGCGACCGCATTTGCCCCCCCGGCACCAACTCAATTCAGTCCGCAAGTCCAGTTGGTGAAATCTCGCACGAGGAGCCGTACAAGTTCAGTACAAATCAGGGCATCTTTGGCGAATTGGCGGACGAATCTTCTGTAGAAATACCGGCGCGTAACGCAATGCGCGTTGCCTCGCCGTGAGAGAGCCGCCCGGTTCGGCCGTCACACGGGGCGATCGCCGCTCAAGCTGCCGGGGACGAGTCTGGAACGGGCGAAACTGATGCCTGATGCGGGTCGGGCGGCCCGCCCTGACGATTACACAGGAGCGTGCCGTCCTTCCTGGCGCAATGTGAACCTGTTTTCTACTGCACTTGCACACAGATACCTGTGACAATGCGCCAACGAACCGATGGCGCCCGCGGCAGGAAGGCTCTCCGCAGCTCTCCGCTTAGCGAACAGACGCTGCCTCGCGGCTACATCGGCATCGGTTCAGCGCCAGGACGTACGAGAACCATTGGATGACTGGAGTTCGCATGACAACAGCCCGATTCAAGCTCTCACCGTTGAGCCGAAAACAAGCGGCAATGGCGTTCGCGCTGGCGCTGGTCATCGCCGCAACCGCCGTTGTTGGCTCCTCGCTGGTCGATGTCGCCCATGCGCATCCGCCCGAGGCAGGCCCATCCGTCCGCGTTGCTGCGCTCAAGAGCGAAGATGGGCGAGTGATCGTTGGCGTGCAGGCGCTTGGAGCGGATGGTCAGTGGGGCGAGATCCTGCTGCCAACCAGGCGCGTCATCTCGGCCAGTTCCCGGACCAATGCCTGGCTGCGCAGTTCGCCGGTCACGATCGACGGCGGCGATGGATCGGAGCCGCTGTTCTGTGTGATCGCGCATGGCGCAGCTCACGACCACTTCTGGGTCAAGTTCCGCGCCTTCCTCTACCAGTCAGCCGATCAGAGCGCCACCGGTCTGCGGTTCGAGACCCACCTGCGGGGTGAAGACCAGGCCGCCGCCATCGATCGCTGTGTCGCGGATGGCGCGGCCGTCATCGCCTCGACCCTGGCGAGTCCTGACGATGTGCGGGAACCGCTGATCGAGGCCAAGGCCGCCGGCACGCAGATCATCACCTTCAACGCCGGCGTCGAGCACGCCAGAGGCGTCGGCTCGGAGATCCATATTGCGCTCAACGACCGCGCTGCGGGCGAACTGGCAGGACAGCAGTTCAACGAGCGCGGGATCAGCGGCCAGATCGCCTGCCTGATCCATGAACGAGACAACCTCAGCCTCGAACATCGCTGTGACGGCCTCGAGGCCTCATACCGAGGCGCAGGCGTCGTGCGCGTTCAACTCGAAGAAGTGGACGCTCAGATCGAGCACGATCGTGACGGACTCATCGACAATCTGGCGGCTGCGCTCGGCGACGGGCAGGGGACGGGCTATGACGCCGTGCTCGCACTGAACGCCGACACGCTGGGCCATGTGCTGTCCACGGTGCAGCAGATGAACGGTACCGGTGACGCAGCGCTGATCGCCTCGGTGGGATTTGACGTCAACGACCTGGCCGAGTTCCCGGCGGATTGGCTCGATCGGCGCCTTGGACCGCTGATCAGCGACAGCGCCGATGCACAGGGGTTCTTCGTCGGCAGCGCGCTGCAGCTTTCCCACAACCTGCACAACGCCCACGTGATCGGGCAGCCCCAGTTGTGGCTGGCCGTTCCTTCCCTGCTCGACCATCAGACCAATGGCGACCATGCTGAAACACTCGAAGCCCTGTCCAACTCGCTCGATCGGATACTCGAGCAACACTCCGGGACTCGCGGCCCGGCCGCAGGCGTCAACGTCCGCGTTGCCGCGCACAAGCGGGACGACGGCTCGATAGTCTTCGCGATCGAGTCGATGGGGCCCGACCGTCGTTGGAGCAGCCGTCAACTGCCTCGGCTTCGCGTCCTTGCGGCCGATGCGCCCAGCGGCGTCAGGTCGGTGAGTTCAGCGGTTGCGTTGTCCAGCGATGCCGAACGGGCGCCGCTGTTCTGCGTGGTCACGCACGGCTCCAAGCAGGACCGCTACTGGCAGGTCGCACGCGCATACATGCACGTCTCGGCGCACGTGACCAACACCAACTGGCGCTACGAAGCCCATCTCAACGGCGCCGACCAGGCCGCGGCCATCGACCGCTGCAGTGCCGACGGCGCCGTCGTGATCGCCTCCACCCTCGCCGATCCCGAGGCGGTGACCGACTCGCTGCTGGCCGCCAAGCAGGCCGGCGCCCGGATTGTCACTTTCAACTCCGGTAGCGCCTATGCTGCCGCCGCCGGTTCCGAGATCCACGTCGCATTGGACGATCGTGAAGCGGGCGCTGCGGCCGGCCGTGTAATCAACGAGCACAACATCAACGGACCGATCGTCTGCGTCTTCCACGAAACCGGCAACGTCGGCCTGGAAGAACGCTGCGAGGGTCTCGAGGCTACCTATCAAGGGGCGAGCGTCAGCCGGCTGCAACTCACCGAGGGAGCGACAGATGAGCAGGTGATCGAGGAACTCGTCGGCGCCTTGACGGATCCCAGCCGACCGGCAATCGAACTGGCGCTGACGCTCAACGCCAACACCCTGTTCGGCGCGTTGGACGCAGTCAGTCTGATCTACGCTGAGAGCGGCCGCACGATACAGGTTGTCCCGATTGGTACCCACATCGATCTGATACGTCGCTCAACTCCGGAAACGAGAGCGCGTCACCGGCTGGCGGGGTTCAACGACAGCGTCGAGTCGCAAGGATTCCTCGTCGTCAGCGCGATGCACTTCGTCCACCAACACCCAACG
>JAPPBK010000093.1 GCA_026705105.1 Chloroflexota bacterium
TGACGTGCCTGTTCGATTCGAAGAGTTCCTCCCACCACTCCTCAGTGATCTCAAACCCCTCGGGCAGATCGATATGGAGTTGGCCGTCGAACTCGGCGGGAACCGTCGGAGTCCAGTTGTAGACGGCCGTCGCTTCGCTCACCTCGGTCATGGCGACTCCACCCAGACTCAGCCGTAGCGCTCCTCGCGCCACGGATCGCCGTGCATGTGGTAACCGTACATTTCCCAGAACCCCGGCGCGTCGCGGTTCATGAACTCCAGGCCGCCCACCCACTTGGCCGACTTCCAGAAGTAGAGCGAGGGAATCACGCCCCGCACCGGACCTCCGTGCATCGCGTCCAGCGGCTTGCCGTCATGGGCGATGGCCAACATGGCGTGGTCGTCCGCGCGCAAGTCCGCCATCGGCACGTTCGCCGTGTAGCCGCCATAGCAATGGAACATCATGTGCGTCGCCGAGTCCTTGACTCCCAGCGCCTCGAACAGCGTCGAGAGCAGCACGCCCTGCCACGTGTTGTCATAGCGCGACCAGTGCGTCACGCAATGAATGTCGTTGTGCTTCTCCGAGACGCCAATCTCCAGGAACTGGTCGTAGGAGAGAATCCGCTCCTGCCCCACCTCGCCCCAGACCTGCAGATTCCAGTCCTTGGTCTCGACCCGCGGCGTGCCGCCGTAGGTCAGCACCGGCCACTCACGAATCAGCCGCTGACCCGGCGGCAGGCGGTCGTGCCCCGTCTCCTTGCGCCGACGCTGCAACTCGGAAAACGGTACTCCGGTCAGAATCTCGCTCACAAGCTTGCTCCCCAGACACGATCCTGCAACGCGCAACTCACCCAGATTATCCGAATCTCGAAATCCCGCGTGTAATCTCAACGTATGGCCGGTTCGATTCGCGACGCGCCCGATTCCACAATCCCATCTCCCCCCGCTGAGGGGGAAGAGTCGCAGGAGGCAAACACTCTCCCCTCTCCCCCCGCTGCCCGGGAAGAGACGACGGAAGCAGACACTCTCCCCTCTCCCCCCGCTGCGCGGGGGGAGATGCCGAAGGCAGAGGGGGGCAGCCCACCCCCGTCAACACTGCCCAAACTCCACCGATCCCACCGTCGGTTTCTCGCCCTGGCCGCCTTCATCATCGCCTTCGACCAGATCACCAAGGTCATCCTGCGCGAGACCCTGGCCCTCGGCGACCGCGAGTGGCTAGCCGAGTTCTTCGCCTTCTCGCACATCGCCAACGACGGCGGCGCGTTCGGATTCTTCGGCGGACAGAACACGGTGCTCGCCGTCTCGGCTGTCGTCGCCATCGCCGTCGTCGCGATCTACTACTTCTTTCCGCCCATGGACCACTGGCTGGTCCGCAGCGGACTGGCGCTGATCCTCGGCGGCGCAGTCGGCAATCTACTCGACCGCCTGTACCAGGGCCACGTGACCGACTTCATCGACTTCATTCACTTCCCCGCCTTCAACGTCGCCGACGCGGCCATCAACGTCGGCGTCGCCGCTATTGTCATCGCTCTGCTCTTCAGCGACCTGCTCAAACGCAACCCGAGATCGCCATGACCGATGAACCCGAACCGGCGCTGGAGTTGATGGCCGACCGAGGCGCCGAACGGCTCGATCAGTTTCTCGCCCGACGGCTCGACAGCGCCTCCCGCAGCCAGGCCCGACACCTGATCGACGACGGCCTCGTGCAGGTCGACAGCAGACTGGAACGTCCCGCCTACAAACTCAGCATCGGCGAACTCGTCACCGTTCATCCCCGACTGTCCGGACCGGTCGAGGACCCGGTTGAGATAGCACTGAGTGTGGTCTACGAGGACGACCACCTCGCCGTGCTTGACAAGCAAGCGAGGCTCACGGTCCATCCGGCGCCGGGAGAAACTCAACCCACACTGATCGCGGCCATTCTCAACCGTTGGCCGGAGCTCGCCGCTATCGCGTCGGAGGATTCCGAGGCCGACCCGCTACGGCCGGGGCTCGTCCACCGGCTCGACCGCGACACGACCGGCCTGCTGATGATTGCCAAGAACGCAGACGCGCTGCGCTCCCTGCGCAGCCAGCTTCGCGATCGCAGCGTTGACAAGCGCTATCTCGCCGTGGTCGTTGGCGCGCCCGATCCTCCCGCAGGACTAATCGATGCGGCAATCGGCCGTGACCCCGCCGATCCGCGCCGTATGGCGATCCTTGACCGCGGGCGTCCCTCCCAGACCGGGTACGAAACCACGGAGCGCTTCGCCGACGCGGCGCTCGTAACTTGCAGGCTGATCACCGGCCGCACCCACCAGATCCGCGTCCACTTGAGCGCCATTGGACATCCGATCGCCGGCGATGCGATGTACGGCATGGCCACGCCGCTGATCGACCGACAGGCGCTGCACGCAAGCCAACTCACGGTCCGCCATCCGGCCAGCGACGATCCGCTCACCGTCAGCGCGGATCCGCCCGCCGACTTCCGCCGCCTGCTTGGCCGGTTGCGCGAGGGTGAACTGCTGCTCGGAGACCAGCCGATCAAGCGTTCACGCAATGAACCGGCTGATAGCGTGAAGCGACAGGCGCGTTCGGCTCGCCGCCAGCGACGCCGGCGCACCCAGCGAATCCGCTAGCCCAGCTCTCCCGGAGAATTTGCACATGAGCGTCCGCGTTCGCTACGGACCCTCCCCAACCGGCGAGCCGCACGTCGGCAACATCCGCACCGCGCTCTTCGACTGGTTCCTCGCCCGGCGCTTCGGCGGACAGTTCATCGTCCGCATCGAGGACACCGATCGCTCCCGCGCCGTCGAGGGCACCGAGCAGCTCATCCTCGACGCCCTCAGCTGGCTCGGCATCGACTGGGACGAAGGCCCCGACGTTGGCGGTCCGTTCGGGCCCTACCGACAGTCGGAGCGCTTGCCGCTCTACCGCGAGGCCGCCGACCGCCTGCTCGCCGACCGCAGGGCCTACCGCTGCGTCTGCTCCTCGGAGCGACTCGACGCGTTGCGCAAGTCCCAGCAGAAGGCCAAGCAACCGCCCGGCTACGACCGCCGCTGCCGCGAGCTCGGCCTCGGCCCCGACGAGCCGCACGTCGTCCGGCTCGCCATGCCGCGCGACGGCGACACGATCGTCCAAGACGTACTGCGCGGCGGCGTCTCCTTCCAGAACGCCCTGCTCGACGACCACGTCCTGCTCAAGCGCGACGGCTTCCCCACCTACCATCTCGCCTCCGTCGTCGACGATCACCACATGCAGATCACCCACGTGATTCGCGGCGACGAGTGGCTCTCCTCCGCGCCCCGACACGTCCAGACCTATGCCGCGCTGGGTTGGGACGAGCCCGCCTGGGTCCACCTACCAATCATCCGCGGACCCGACGGCGCCAAGCTCTCCAAGCGCCACGGTGCGACCTCCGTGCGCGAGTACGCCGAGAAGGGTTTCCTGCCCGAGGCGCTGCTCAACTTCCTCGCACTGCTCGGCTGGTCCAGGGACGAGACCACCACGATCATGTCGCGCGACGAAATCGTCGAGGCCTTCGGACTCGACGGTCTTGGCCTCGCTTCCGCCATGTTTGACCTCGACCGCTTGCAGGAGATGAACGCCCGCTACATCCGCGACCTCGAACCGGCCGACTTCCTCCGCCGCGGCCGCCCGTACCTCGAAGCGAGCCTGGGACGCGCCATCCACGACGACCGGCTCGACACGCTGCTCGGCATCGCTCCCGCCATCCAGGAGCGGGTCAAGCTGATGCCCGAGTTCGTCGAGTACACCGACTTCTTCTTTGCCGAGGGCCCGCTCGACTACGCCAACGCCGACCTGATGGGCCGCGCATACAAGAACAAGCCCTGGGCCGCGCTGGAGTCCGTCGAGGCATCGCTCCAGACCCTGCGCGCGCTGGACGAGTCCGACTGGACCACAGAGCCGCTGGAGGCCGCCCTGCGCGAGCTTGCCGAGGCGCGCGGCGAGAAGCCCGGCGCCCTCTTCACGCCGATCCGCGTCGCGACGACGGGCAAGCGCATCGCGCCGCCGCTGTTTGAGACATTGGAGACACTGGGGCAGCCGAAGAGCATCGAGCGCCTCAATGCCGCCGCCGAGCGGCTCGCCCGCCCCGACGACTAACGGCGGCTCAAGTGATACGCTGACCCCCGTTGGGGATTGGTCTAGTGGTAGGACGGCTGACTCTGGATCAGTTAGCGGGGG
>JAPPBK010000074.1 GCA_026705105.1 Chloroflexota bacterium
TATCGCGTTGCCGGCGTTTGCGCCGCCCTGGTAGTAGCGACCCTCGAAGTTGTGCCAGCTCTTGACGACGAGACAGGTGTGGGTCAGTCCGTCGCCGACTGCCTGCGCGGTCACGTTGAGCGCGTTCGACATGCAGCCCGGGCCGTACATCGTGAACTTGACGTTGGTCAGTTCGGGCATGTTCGCCAGCAGCCACTCCGCGCTGAGCTTGGCGATGCCGTCGAGCGGATCGTCGGTCTGCTTGAAGCTCCGGATCACGTCCATCGGCAGCGGCTTGCCCTGTTCCCAGAAGGCGCCCGTCGTGGTGACCGGGACGACCACCAGACCGTCGATCTGGTCGGGTGGGACGCCGGCGTCGTCGATCGCCTTGCGCAGCGCGTCGATGGTGATGGCGCCGACGCATGTCTCGGGACGGCCATCCCAGCGTCGGGAGGTCGGCGCGTGGCCGACGCCGACGGCGGCGACCTTGCCGCGATGCTCCCAGATGCCGAGCCCCTCGTCGTTGCGGTACATCGAGTCCGGAGCAGTTGGTGTTGTCATTGCGTACTCCAAGCCAATCGGCAAATCAGATTGTCGGATCAGTCGGCATCAGTCCTCGATCACGCGCCACTCAGGCACGAGCTGTCCGTTGGCCGAGGGTTCGAAGATCACCTCGACAGCTGCGCCGACCGGCACGTCGTCGACGGGCACTCCTGGCAGGTGCGAGTACATCTGGATACCGGGATCGTCGTCGAGCATGATCACGGCCAGATTGAAGGGCTGATCCTGTTGCAGCAGGCGCACAGGACAGTCATGCACCACGCCGTAGTTGTAAATCCTGCCGCGTCCGCTGACCTGCCTCCACTCGAATGTGCAATCGTCGCCGCACTCGCGGCAGGTGTCGGACGGCGGATGCTGGAGCTGGTCGCAGTCGAGGCAGTACTGAATGACGAGTCGTTGCTCGTTCGCGGCATCCCAAAACGGCTGAGTGAGTTCGTCCGGTTCGACGCCTTGCTTGGTCATCGGTCTTCTCCGTCGCTACACCGCGCAGATCTGTACCTCTGGCGAGCCGCCTGCGGCATGGCTGCAGGATACAGTTCGAGAATCCTCGGCTATCGTCCCGCGTGGTCAACCTGTATCTGTGGAGTCGCGACATGCCAGAACGGATCTACAACCTGATCGGCGACCGAGAGTCGGCGACGCTGAACGAGTTCTTGGAAGAGCCGTTCTCAGAGGAAGACGCGCTTCAGGAACTGATCGCCCGCAGCCCGGAGTTGCTCGCTGGCGAGCAGATGAACCCCGAGGACCCACCCCGTTGGATTCTGATCAGCCGAGAAGCCGGAATCACTGACCAGGTAGACGGCACAGCGCGTTGGTCGCTAGATCACGCTCTGATCGATCAGCACGGCGTGCCAACGCTGGTCGAAACCAAGCGTGGAGACAGCCGCGAGCTGCGCCGCACCATTGTCGGCCAGATGCTGGACTATGCGGCGCACGCCTCAAAGTACTGGAGTGCAGACGAACTCCGCAAGCAGTTTGAGCAGCACGAGGACGCCGAGTTTCGCCTGGCGGATCTGCTTGCCGAGGAGGAGCCGGGTCAAGAGGAATTCTGGAACCTCGTTGATACCAATCTCAACGCAAAGAACCTTCGATTGCTATTCGTAGCCGATCGAATCCCCGACGAGCTGGCAACCGTGGTCGAATTCCTCAACGAGCAGATGCAGCGTATCGAGGTACTGGCCGTCGAAATCAAGCAGTTTCGCGGAGACAGTGGCCGCATCCTGGTCCCGAGGGTGATTGGCCGCCTGGCATCTACCTCAGCTCAGTCTTCCAGGCGGGCAACAACGCTCAATCGCGCCTCGTTTCTGGCCGGGATTGACGACGCGGATGTGCGCAGTGGCGCTGAGACTCTGCTCGACACAGCCGAAGCGCACGGCGCCCGACTTCGCTGGGGAACGAGCGCAGTGTCGATCCGGGTACGTCACCAACTCTGGCCTCAAGAGTGGCTGACTATCGGTTGGCTGTGCCCAACACCAGGCCAGCCAGGTTGGAACAACATTCAGGATCTCACCTTCGGCTGGACATCTGGCTGGTATGACATCGATCCCGACTCTCCGCTCAAGCAGCGACTGGACCGCTGGGCGAGGGCCTTTGCCGAGGACACGTTCTCGACGCGGCTCGAAGCAAACGGTCTGGACGCGTGGTGGGTCGCCCACGAAGACGCGCCAGCGCACATCCAGACTCTCTCACAGCGACTCGCAAGCGTTCTCGACGACTTGGCGCAACTGTGAACGACGACTAACCCGCCAGTGCTGCTTCAACGATCGCCGCCTGGCCGAGGAGCGTTTCATCGTGGCCGAAACGGCCGACCAGCGAGAGGCCGAGCGGGAGGCCGTCGACATCTCCGAACGGCAGGTTGATCACCGGCATGCCGGCGTGGGTCCAGGGCAGGTTCATTGCCGGGTCGCCAGTTGAGCCGAGTCCGTGCGGCGCGGGTCCCACCGCCGACGGCGCAAGCCAGACATCGATGCCCGCCCGATCCATGCGCTCATGCAAGCGCTGGCGAAGCGCGATTCGGCTGGCCCGCCCTGATTCGGCGTCCGCTGAGGAGATTTCCAGTCCCTGCTCAAAGAGCTGCGCGCTCTGGGGTCGGAACATCGCGCCGTACTTCGCGTAGCGGTCCCGATGCGTCTCGGCGAACTCGTAGGTGGTCAAGTGGCGATGCCGCGCGTTGATCTCCTCGATGTCGTGCAACGTCTTCGCTTTTTCGACGCGGAGCCCGACCGTCGCCAGCCGTTGCGCTGCGGTGTCCAGCGCTTCCCGCATCTCGACGCCGGCTTGATCCAGGAACGCGCCGCTGGGGATGCCGATCCTGGGCGGTGACGCTTCGGCGTCTTCGCCCTCGCGCCAACCCAGCAGCAGTGAGGACGCGGTCAGCGCGGCGTCGGCTACGGAGTCGACGAAGTAGCCGATGGTGTCGACCGACGGCGAATAGTACAGCGTGCCGCCGGTAGGAATGCGGTCGTATGAGGGCTTGAAACCGACCACGCCGCAGAACGACGCAGGACGAATCACTGAGCCGACGGTCTGCGACCCGAGCGCCAGCGGAGCGATTCCTGACGCGATTGCCGCGGCCGAGCCGCTGCTCGAACCGCCCGGCGTATGCTCGCGATTGTGAGGATTGGCCGTCGCGCCCGAGGCGAAGTAGGCGAACTCGGTCGTGACGGCCTTGCCAAGAACGAGCGCGCCCGCGTTCTTGAGGCGCGCGACGACATCGGCTTCGGGACCGCTGAACGACTCCGGCGGTACGGCCGAGCCTGCGCGGGTCGGCATCCGGTCAACGTTGAAGATGTCCTTGACCGCAACCATCGCGCCGTACAGCGGGGGCTGGTCGTCGGGCGACTGCCAACGTTCCATCAGCGTCGCCGCCTCCGCAGAGAGCCGCTCCCGTTGCCGCGGATCGGGCAGCATCGCACGGATCAATGGGTTGACCTCGTCCAAGCGATTGAGCGTCTGGGTGATCAGGTCCTGGAGCGAGAGGTCGCCGGATCGAGCGGCGGCGACCTGCTTGCTCAGGGAAAGCGGTTGCACCAGGTTGAGCGTCGTTGCGTCCGGCATATCGGGTTGCTCCAATCGATGCCCCCCTCTGCCTTCGGCATCTCCCCCCGCCTTGCGGGGGGGGGAGAGGGGGCGGTTAGAAGCCGAGGCCTTCCTTGCCCTGCATCGAGCGGCCCACGTTGATCTGTCCCAGGTGGTTGTTGGAGTGGTTGATGATCACCTGCCCGATGATCTCCCACTTGGGCAGCTCGCCCTGGGGCACGATGCGCGTGATCGAGTTGAGGTACTCCGGCGTCATGTCGCCGATCCGCGGGACGATCACATCGGCCACATCGTTGAGGTAGCCGGCGATGGTTGCGCCGTCGGGGAAGACCCAACTCGAGACCTCCTCGAAGCTCGTCCCGGTGCCCTGGTCGACCTTGGGCAGACCCCACGCCTCGAAGAGGTTCTTCGACATCCAGATCGGCTGTTCGCGCTCGAACGCGAAGTGGATCAGGTTGTCGGCGGTGCGAGCGATGTGCCAGGCCTCGAAGCCGATGCAGTTCTGCCCCTCGAAAGTGCGGAAATGGACCTCGTCCTGCGACAGGTCCTCCATCGATTGCGCTGGACGGCGCAAT
>JAPPBK010000326.1 GCA_026705105.1 Chloroflexota bacterium
CCGCCGGTCTGCTTGACGGACTGACCGTCGATATCCGACGCGGCGCGGGAGGCTATGTCTGCGGCGAGGAATCAGTCATCCTCGAATCGATCGAGGGCCGCCGCGCCGTGCCCCGGCTCAAGCCGCCCTACCCGACCGAGCGCGGTCTCTGGGGACGCCCGACCGCGATCAACAGCGTCGAGACTCTGGCTAATCTGCCCGATATCTTCGAGTACGGACCCGGCTGGTTCCGCGAGGTCGGGGGCGAGTCGACACCCGGCACGAAGCTGATTCAGCTCAGCGGCGCATTCCGCAACCGCGGGGTGATCGAATTGCCGCTCGGAACACCGGTATCGGAGATCATCGAGCTCGCCGAACCAACCCAGACGCTCGCCGGCGTCACCATGGGCGGACCCTCGGGCGGCTTCCTCGCGCCTGAGCACTTCGACACTCCGATTGCGCCAGGCGCGATGGACGGCCACGGCGCGCTGCTCGGCGCTGGCGGAATCATCGGCATCCCGCAGTCCTTCGGCATCGAGCGCGCTCTCCAGGTCTGGGCCGAGTACAACGCCAACGAGTCCTGCGGTAAGTGCACGCCCTGCCGCGAAGGTTCGGGCCGCATGGCCGAGGCGCTCGCCGACGGCAACTGGGCCGATGTCGAAGCCCTCATCCCCCTGATCACCGCCGGCTCACTCTGCGGACTCGGCCAGATGGCCGCCAACCCCATCACCTCCGCCCGCCACCAGTTCGGCGGCTGAGTCCTCTGACTCCTCTCTCCTCCCGCCGTCAGGCGGGGGGAGATGCCGAAGGCAGAGGGGGGGCTCCGCGCCACTAGTCGTCCGTTGACGTGAACCCGCCCCGCGCGATCAACAACGGCGCAGTCGGAACGTCCGATGTGATTTCCAGCGCGTACAGTTCAGCGATCTGCTCGTCGTCGTAGCCCAGTTCGGCCAGCACCTCGTGGTTGTGCTCCGCAAATCGCGGCGCGGCGCGACGGATCGACGGCTCTGTGCGGCTGAACCGCCAGGGCCAGCTCGGGTAGGGATAGACGCCGATCACCGAGTGATCGACCCACTGGTAGAAGCCGCGCTCGTGGATGTGCGGGTCGTGCAGCACCTGCCAGTTGGCCAGGATCGGCGCTGCCGACACGCCCGCCCGCTGCAACTCCCAGGCCGCCTCGTATTGTTCGCGCTCGCGCGTCCACGCCTCGATCGCTTGATCCAGCTCGTCCTGCCGCGCCGTCCGGCCCTCAAGCGTCGCCAACTCGGAGTCCGCGAGCAGGTCGTCGCGGCCCAGCGCCGCACATAACGATCGCCACTCCTCGTCGCTCTGCACCGACACCGCGATCCACGAATCCTCGCCCATCGCCCGATACGCGCCCTGCGGCGCAAAGCGAGCGTCGCGGTTGCCGTTCGGGCGCATGATCTGGCCGGTCGTCTGGTACTGCATCAACGACTCGAAGAAGTACGCCGCACCCGCTTCGTTCAGTGCGACGTCGATGTACTGTCCCTCGCCGATCTCGTCGCGATGCTCCAGCGCCGCCAGGATCGCCACGGTCGCGTGGTTGCCCGAGACCGGGTCCGCATAGAACAGCGGAGTCCGACGCACCTGGTCCGCGTGGTATCCGGTCACCGAGGCCAGCCCGGAGGACGCCTCGATGTTCGAACCGTACGCCGACCAATCGCGCCAGGGACCGGTTGCGCCGAAGCCGGACATCGAGACATACACGATCCGTTCATTCACTTCGCGCACCGTCTCGTAGTCCAGACCCAGGTTCGGCATCACGCGGGCCGAGTTGTTCTCGACGAACACGTCCGCCTCGCGCATCAGCTCCATGAAGATCTGCTTGCCCTCATCCGCCGACAGGTCCACGATCAGGTCGCGCTTGTTGCGATTGAGCAGGTTGAAGTACATCGCCCGGTCGTAGGGATAGCGCTGCGGATCCTGGGTCGGCCCGGGCATGAACAGCGCCCGCGTCGCCGGACGCGCCGCCCACTCCAGCTTGACCACGTCCGCGCCCAGGTCGCCCAGGTGCCGACCCACGATCGGTCCCGCCCAGTTGCTGGTCAGCTCCACCACCCGCATCCCCGCCAGCGGCAGATCGGTCGTCGCCATCGCCGGCGGCGGACTCGGCGCAGGAGTCCCGGCGAACTCCTCCGTCAGTGACTCCGTCCGCTCGCCCAGCGCCGGCGCGGGAGCGCCGCGTTCGGCCGGCGTCCCCGACATCATGTAGGCCGGACCGGGAAATCGCAGATCGCCCCACTCGGCGTCCTCGCCCTGCTCCCACCAGTCCCGCGTGGCGAGCTGGATGTTCTCGTCCAGACCCTTCGCGTCCAGCACCGGGGTGCACGCGATCCGCAGCTCCTGTGCCAGCGTCGCCACCTCGACCGAGTCGTGATCCTGCGCCCACGCTTCGACATCCGCGTAGAGCTGCGCGAGCTGTCCGCGCCATTCGTCGATGTTCGTGATCTCGACCGACTCCATCCGCTCAGGCTGGCCGATCAACAGGAAGATGTTCGGATTGGGCACCGCGCGCATGAACAGCGCCCAGCCGTCCCGGGTCCTGGTGAAGTCGTGAGGCACCCGGTTGAGCGGCAGCCCGCTCGCGATCCAGGACGAGATCAGCCAGGCGTGGGCCGACAGATTCGCCTCCAGCGCCGAGATCTCCACCGCCTGCCCGTGACCCGATCGCCGCCGCTCGCGGATCGCCGTCATCGCGGCGATCGCCGCGTGTACCCCGGCGTGCAGCTGCGACTGTCCGCCCGGCAGCATCACCGGTGACCCGTCGGGATCGCCGGTGAAGAACATGTAGCCGCCCATCGCCCAGGTGGCGATGTCCGATCCGCGCCAGCCGACATACGGTCCGTCCGAGCCCCAGGGCGACATCTCCACCCGTACCACCCGTTCGGGCAGCGTGGTCGGCAGCTCCGATCGCCAGAACGAGTCCTGGTCAAGGATCACGATGTCCGCCGCCCGCGACAGCCCCGGCAGCAGCCGACGGGCCGCCTGCGCGTCGGCCGGCGCCGCCGACTCCTTGCCCGCGCTCAGATGCGCCCACGGTCCGCCCCACGCCCGACCCTCCGCGGCCCACTGCCGCAGCGCAGATCCCTGCGGCGGCTCAACCACGATCACGCGAGCCCCGAGATCGGCCAGCAGCTTGGAACAGTACGCCCCGCCCAGCCCCGAGCTCAGGTCGACGACCAGCAGTCCGTCCAGCGATCCGGTGCTCATATCGGCACTCCTTTCAGACCAGCGGCCAGGGATACGACCGCCGACCGGTCGGCGGCTCCGGCAGGCGCCTGTGTTCAAGCACCCGCGCCGCACGCCGTCGCAGCACCGCAATCTCGCCTTCGCTCAGCAGGCCGGTCAGCGACGCGGCAGCATCTCCGCCTGATTCGAGCCTGGGAATCAGGCCTTCCACATCCTCCAGCAGCCGTGCATCGATCGGCTCGCCCGCGTAGTCCCAGATCACCGTGCGCAGCTTCTCTTCCTCGTGGAACGAGAGTCCGTTGTCAATCCCCCACAACTGATCGCCCTGGCCCTTGAGCACGTGCCCGCCCTTGCGATCGGCGTTGTTCGACAGCCAGTCGAAGAGGGCGAAGCGCCGCATCACGTCGGCGTGCTCCTCCCGCAGCTCGAAGAACGTGCAACTGTAGTCCGTCGGGATGTACGCCTGCAGCGAGCCGATTCCGTACTCCATGCCCTGCTCGCGCTCGACCGTAGGCGGAATCAGCTCCCAGCCCAACGCCGCCGACAGCCGGTAGGCCGCCACCTCGCGCCGGTACAGGTTGGGCGGAAAGTCCCAGAGCGGGTTCTCGCCCTTGCCGGGCTTGTAGACCGCGTAGCCAAGTGTCGGCGCATCGTCGTGCTGCAGCTCCAGGAGGAAGACGAAGTTCGACGCATACGGAATCCGCGCCCCGTCAGTCACCGCCGCCGACGCCAACCACCCGGGCAGACGCGCATCCCGCGGATCCCATGACAGCTCCGGAAAGCGCTCCATGGCGGCAATCGTAGGCGATCACCCTGAAGTCTCTCCCCCCGCCGCAGGCGGGGGGAGATGTCACGTAGTGACAGAGGGGGGCTCCCGCTCATGCACCTGCGACTGCCCCCCTCTGCCCCCCGCCTTCGCGGGGGCAGGCTTTCGGCATCTCCCCCCGC
>JAPPBK010000259.1 GCA_026705105.1 Chloroflexota bacterium
ATACGACGGTGAAGTGCTCCTACTCGTCGACCCGAGTGCTGAAGCACCCAACCTCGCACGGCCCTGGGCAGATGCAAAGCCGATCGTGGCTGCGATCCCCTCGGACGTAACGACACTGGAGGCGGCTGCGAGAGAAGCTGCCGCAGTCCAGGCCGGGCTCGACGACCCATCGGTGGCTGATGACTGGGTGGCGCGACGCGAGCTGAGCGAGCGGATGGCCCAGACGCGGGTGGCCCTGGATCGAGCTGTCACGGACACCTTCGCCTCGGACGCGTGCCGATGGGTGCTCCTCGGAACCGAGGTCCGCGAACTTCCGGGAGGGCGCGGTAGCGCCGCCCTGTCGGACGCGGCCGACATGTCGTACACCGACACGCCGCGGGTCCGCAATGAGATGCTCAACCGCTCAGAACTGACATCGCAGGGAGCTAAGGCCCGAGGGGTGCTCCTGGCAGCCATGATCGAGCATGGCTCCGAGCCCGGTCTCGGCATGGAGGGGCATGGCCCCGAGGTCGCGATGTACCGAGCTTTCTTGGAACGCACCGGACTTCACGGCCCGGACAAGCGCAATGAGGTGATGGCCTTCAAGAGGCCCACCGACGTCTCCCTGCAGCCTGTCTGGAAGATGCTCCAAGATGAGTTCAAGCGTTCCACAAGTCTGCGTATCAACCTCAATGAGGTCTATTCCGCCTTGCTGTTGCGGCCGTACGGCATGAAGGAGGGGGCCATTCCCGTCCTGGTGACTGCGGCTCTATTGGCTGCATCCGATGCAGTGGCGATCTACGAGCACGGGACCTTCAAGCCTCTGCTCACTCCCGAGTTGTCGGAGCGGATGGTGCGCAACCCGGGCCACTTCGATATCAAGCACTTCGCCAACACGACCGGCGCGCGACGGCAGGTGATCGACGCTCTCGCAGGCCAACTGGAGTTGCGGCCCAGTTTCCACAAACACCGAGTCGCCAACGTCCTAACCGTCGTCGGACACCTTGTCTCAAGGATCACCCGACTCGACAACTACACGCGCCAAACACGCAACCTCAGCCTGTCGACGATCCGAGTACGGGACGTGCTGCTCGAGGCCGTCGAACCCGACGAACTGCTCTTCAACTCGCTTCCCGAGGCGCTCGGATTTCCCCCGGTTTCCGCCGGAGCGGGCGGCTATGCGTTAGCCGAGGCCTACGCATCTGGAGTACGCGAGGCTCTCAATGAGCTCAGCACCTGTTTCGACCGGCTACTAGAGGAACAGATCGAGCGATTGCTGGATACGAGCGCCGAGACATCTCTCATGGCAGTGATGGGCCAGGCTGCATCGCTAACGGGCGAGGTCTTGGATCCCGAAGTTCGCGCCTTTGTCCTGTCGCTCGCTAACGACACGATGGAGACCGAGACGGATTGGATGAAGGCAATCGCGACGGTAGTAGCCAAGAAGGCTCCCGCGGAATGGACCGACGATGACCTCTTGCGCTTCTGGCGAGAGCTTCACGACAAGTTCGCTGCCTTCCACCGACTCCTGGCCCTCCACCATGAGCGCCGTGCCGATAGTGGGTTCCCGTTCGACGCGTATCGGGTCACCGTTACGAGGTCCGACGGAGCGGAGCAGCCGTTACTGGTTGGCATCGACGAGGAGCTGAGGCCCGATGTTGAACGCGCCCTCGACGATGCCCTAGCGAAGTTCACGATTATCACGGGCTCGCAGCGCCGGGCGCAGCACACCCTCCTCGCGCTGCTGGGAGAGCGTCTTCTGCCCGACCCAAGAGAAGAGAGCGACACGGCGAGTGTTTCGAGTGTCTTGAGTCCTCGAGCTGGCTATGGCTGAATCACTGCGTCACATCTGCGGCATCTCTGGAGGTAAGGACTCCAGTGCACTCGCCGTCTACATGCGCGACCGCGTGCCCGACATGGAGTATTTCTTCTGCGACACCGGCGCCGAACTGCCAGAGACCTACGAGTACCTGACGCGGCTGGAGGTCATCCTCGCCAAGCCGGTCGTACGGTGAACGCGTCGAGGGGCTTCGACCATTGGTTCGAGGTGTTCCGGGGAGCGCTGCCGTCGCCTCAAATGCGCTGGTGCACGAAGAACATGAAGATCAAGCCCATCGAGGAGTGGATTGGCGACGATCCCGCCGTCTCGTACGTGGCGATCCGTGCCGACGAGTCCAATCGAAAGGGCTACATCTCGACTAAGCCCAACATCAGCACCCGCCTCCCGTTCGTGGAGGATGGCATCGATCACGCGGGCGTCATGAAGATCCTCAACGATGCTGGCATAGGCCTCCCTGCCTACTACGAGTGGCGCACCCGCTCGGGGTGCTACTTCTGCTTCTACCAGCGCAAAGCCGAGTGGATCGGCCTCTCCGAGCGCCATCCCGAACTCTTCGAGAGGGCTATCGCTATAGAGCAGAAGGTCCTACAGGACGCCGGCGTCAACGGCGACGCTGATTTCGGCGATCGAGCCATGAGGGGCCGTCAGTACACATGGTCTGGCGGCGAGACGCTCGTCCAGCTCCGAAACCGCCGCGAGCAAATCCTCGAACGCCACGAAGTCGCCATAGCCCGAGCCAACAAGACTCGAGCCAACCTTCCCCTCATCGAGGCTCTAGCCGACGCCTTCAACGAAGACGACGACACAGAACCCTGCACAGTCTGCGCTTTGTAGTCGAGCTAAGGTCGTGCTACCACTAATGGTGGCAGGAACGAGCACTCGGCTTGCCGCGACTGGCGTGAGAAAGCACCGAAGGGTCTAAGTCACGCTTCCGGCGAAGGAGGGGTGTCACCGATAACGGTGACGATCCAATTCCACGCGGTCTCACGGAAACGTTGGGCTTCGCTCCTCGTGGTACTCCACTTCTCAGCAAGCTGCGTCCAAGCGACCTCATCGGGCAGCCCGTCGGTGCGCAGCACATCGGCAATCGCGGCAGAAGAAAGAAGCTCGGCACCCACGATCACATCGAAGCCAGACCGGTCTAGGCCAGGCGGTAGGCGCAGGGCCGCCAAGTCTCGCGCGGCACGGAGCCGCTCGTCGCCGGAAACTACCGCTGCTGTGGCGCCGCGGTATGCAAGCCAGACATGCTCCGGCTCGCGGGCCATGGGCCTCCACTCGTTCGGCTCGTCGGGCTTAGCAACTGCGGTTGCCGCCGCCGGGACTTGCTCAAGTGCGTTCCAGCGCTCAAACTCTACGTCCGATACCTCTCGGGCGTTCTTCAAGAGTTCCCGCTCAAACGCGCCGGGATCGAACCTGGAGCCTGGTTCAGACAGGATCTCAACGTTGGGAGAGGAGCCGTATCCCATGCCGGCAGCTGTGAGGTTCGCCGAGCCGACAAGAACAGCGTCGCCAAGCCGATAGTACTTTGCATGCAATCGCTGGTTGAGAAGGAAGCGGCCACCCCGCTCCGCGACCAGGGTACGGCAAGCAACATCAGAAACACCGGCGACTATGTCCGCACGTTGCCATCGCGTCACGCACGTAAGAAGCGCTTGCGCGGAGACAAGAGCCAACACTCGGCGAAGCGTGTCGACCTTGATATACGGAGCGACAATTAGGATGAGTTCCGCGCCGCGGGCGAGTCTCTCAAGAGCCGTCCACGGGCGCTCACTAGTCGTCGGTGTCTCCAACAGTCATGTCCCTAGTCATCTCGGAGAGGAAGTTCCTTGCATGCCTTCCCCATTGCGAAGCGATGTCCTCAAGTTCTGCTCTATGCCGGTTCTCCGCGGTCTCATCCTGGAAGCGAGCCCACGCTATAAGGAGCGTACGAAGTGCGACAGCAGCACGTCGCGCCAAGGGATCGTCGAGATCCTCTAGTTCGTCCTCAAGCACATCCAAGAAGTTGAAGAGTTCGTGATTGATGTTTAGAGCGATAACCAAGACGCCCTTGATGCGATCCACGCCGAACATCTGATGCCCGTACAGTTTGCGTTGGTCGAAGGCATACCAGTCATCTCGCGCGACTATTGATGCAGCGTATCGATCCGCTGCTTCGGGATCCCAGTTACCCTGCATGAAGTGTTGCACAAGTGCAGCCTTCTTTGCCTCAGGTGCCACGCTGTCACGCTCAATGTCTGTGGCGGTGCGCTCTGAACCCTCCCGCAACTCCTCTTGTCTCGCGTTCTTTGCGAGTTGTGCAGCCTCCTG
>JAPPBK010000454.1 GCA_026705105.1 Chloroflexota bacterium
AATCTACATTGCTCACCAGGCACTGCGGCGAGCGCGACAGGCGTATTGATCAGTGCCACAGTCAGGCCGGTCTCACGTACTCTCTCGGCCAGCTTTGGCGCCGGCTCCGAGTAGGGCGCCTGGATCTCCACCGCGCGAAAGCCCGCGCCGGCTGCCGCCTGGAACCGATCCAGCAGTTCCACTTCCTGGAACATCCACGACAGGCTGGCGGCGAGCTTGGGCATGTCGGCATGCTAGGCGCTGACCCTGCCTGCCAGCGCAAGGTTCAGGAATAGACTGTGCGCGAGCAACGAGGAGCGGGATATGAAGACGGAAGTTCATCCACTCAGCGGCGCGACCTACACCGAACTCGGCGAGGGCAAAGTCCGCGTCGACAAGGCGCAGAAGTACGGCATCTTCGACTGGGAAGGCCATCATCTCGAGGGAGACCTGAAGCACGCCGACCCGCACCTGTTGCAGTGGGTGGGCGGTCCGGAGCTGCCGCCGCGACCGTCCAGAAGCCGGGAGGCATCACGGGAAGACAAGAGCGAAGCGGGCGATCCGGGCATCATCCGTCGCGGTGGCACGCGCGCCCGCAGCACGCTTGACAACGCCATGGCCGCGGAGGCGTCCTACACGGGCGGTATGTCCGAGGATGGCGAGCTCGACGAGTCGTACACGCGCTACACCGGCGACCCCGGCCGCGAGACGCCGGACGGCGTGCGCTCGTCCGGCATCTCGTTCCTCGAACTGCTGGACATGGATCAGTATCCGGAGCGCATTCCCGAGACGCTGCGCATGGAGCGCTCGCAGCCGGGCGGCGTGCGCAGGGTGCCGACCGAGCGCTACTACAGCCGGAAGTGGTACGACCTCGAGGTCGAGCGGCTGTGGAAGCGGGTCTGGCAGATGGCCTGCCATGTGGACGACATCCCCGAGGTCGGCGACTACATCGTCTACGACGTGGCCCATCTCTCCTGGATCGTGGTGCGCACCGGCGCGGACGAGTTCAAGGCCTACAACAACGCCTGCCTGCACCGCGGGCGCCAGTTGCGAGAGTTCGACGGCAAGCAGGCGACCGAGTTCCGCTGCCCCTTCCACGGTTGGTGCTGGGAACTGGACGGCTCGCTGCGCGAGATTCCCTCGGAGTGGGACTTTCCCGAAGTACGTGAGGACGTGGGACAGTTGCCGGAGGCGCAGGTCGGCGCCTGGGGCGGGTTCGTGTTCATCAATCCCGATCCCGACGCCGAGCCGTTCCAGGACTTTCTCGGCTCCTTGCCGGCGCACTACGAGAAGTACGACTACGAGTCCAAGTACAAGCAGATGCACGTAGCCAAGATCGTGCGGGCCAACTGGAAGGTGAACCAGGAAGCCTTCATGGAGGGCTACCACATCATCGCCACGCACCCGCAACTGATGATCTACGGCGGCGACGGCGCTAATCACCAATACGACTCGTTCGACAACTGGTCGCGCGCCGTCACACTGGCCGTGCGGACGAGTCCGCATCTCGATATTCATCCGCCGCGCGAGGAGCTGTCCGAGTCGCGCAACAAGATGGCCAACATGATGCGCGAGAGCCTGCGCGAGGTGATCGGCGAGCGTGTCGATGTCTACTGCGACGCCGAGCTGATTGACGGGCAGTACAACAACCTGTTCCCCAACTTCCATCCCTGGGGATCGTTCAGCCGGATCGTCTACCGATTCCGTCCCTACGGCGACGACCCCGAGATGTCGATCATGGAGGTGATGTACCTCTCGCCCTGGCCGGAGGACCTACCGAAGCCGCCGGCTGCGCCGATTCACTGGCTGGGTCCCGACGATCACTGGACTGACGCGCCGGAGATGGGCGGACTGGCCCGCGTGCTCAACCAGGACAGCTACAACCTGCCCAAGATCCAGAAAGGGCTCAAGGCGAAGGTCAATCCCTACATCCACCTGGCCGCCTACGAAGAGGGCAAGATCCGCCACTTCCACGATCTGTACGACCGATGGGTGGGCGACGACGAGGACTAGGCGCTACTCGGTCTCGTAGAGCGGCGCCAGTGGCGCGTCCGCTGCGGCCGACTCGGTGATTTCCAGCATCCCGCGGATGCGCTGCGCCTCAACTTCACGTTCCGCTTCGCTGAGCGCATAGGCGTGCGCCGCAATCCCGCCGATCCCGTGCGATCCCCAGGCGACGACGAGATCTTCGATCTCGCGCAGCACTGGCGCGGGCACCGCCTTGCGCGGCAGGCGCAGTTCGGCGATCCGGGTCCAGGCCGATGCGAGCGAAGCGGGACTCACGGGCTCTACTGATACGTCGGCAACCGCCGATTGCAACCGCCGGAGCGTCGGCTCAAGCTGCCGCGCCGTGTACGTCGCGTCCGGGTGCTCGCGGAACATCTGCGGCAGATTGAAGTCGTCGGGCATGTTGGAACTACGCCCGATCGAAGAGGATGTGCAGGTCGTTGAGGCCGCGCAGGATGAAACTTGGCACGTGAGTCGGCGCGGGGTATGCCGGATCGAGCCGGATGTTGGTCATCCGTCCCAGCACCTCCTCGAAGGCGATCCGAATCTCCAGCCGGGCCAGCGCCGCGCCGATGCAATAGTGCGGCCCGGCGCTGAAGGCGACATGGCGCGGCGCGTTCTCGCGGCTCACGTCGAACTGGGCCGCATTCGCGAAGGCGCACTCATCGCGGTTGGCGGCCGAGTAGAGCAGCATGAGCCGCGTGTCCGCTTCCAGTTCAACGCCGCCGAGCGTGACCGGCCTGGTCGTCGTACGGAAGAGGGCGCGGACCGGCGACTCTACCCGCAGCGCCTCCTCGGCCATGTTGCCGATCAGCGACGGATCGGCCTGCACGGCGCCGAGCTGGTCCGGGTTCTCGATGAACAGCAGCATGGCGCTGCCGATCAAGTGCGCGGTCGTCTCCTTGCCCGCCACCTGGAGCTGCTGCAGAATGCTCAGAATCTCCCCGTCTGTGAGCGGTCGCGAGCCGTCGTCGGTCTCCAGTTCCGCCGTCGCCAGCGTGGTCAGGATGTCGTCCTGCGGATTGCGGCGACGCTCCTCGGCGCGCTCGAGAAAGAACTCCTGTAGCTCGATCCCGGCCTTGAGGATCGCGCGCTCCTCATCGGGCGGGATCGACCGCTCGATGCCGCCGATGGCGAAGTCGGCGCGGCGCTTGAACTCCTTCAGATCGGAGCGGGCTACGCCAATCTGATCGGCGATCACGGCCATTGGCAACTCGTCGGCGAACTGTTTGGTGAAGTTGACCTGCCCCTCGTCGATGAAGCCGTCGATCAAATCGGTAACAATCTCGCGGACGTACCCCTCCATGCCCATGATCCGGCGTGGGGCGAGCGCCTTCTCGACCAGCGAACGGTAACGGCGGTGGTAGGGCGGATCGGCCGCCAGCAGCGTGGGGACGCTCGCCCGGCCAAATGTGCGCCGCAACTGGGCAAGCTCCGCGTCGGGTTCAACCTTGGCGCGGCCAGGCAGGGCGGCGCCACCCACGGCCATCGCCGACGAGTACGTCTCGGGATCGTGGACGACTTCCTGCAGCAGGTCGTAGCCGCTCACGATGGTGGCGCCGAGCTCGGGCGCTGGGTACACCGGAGCTTCGGCGTGCAGCGCGGCATAGAAGGGGTAGGGACACTCGAGCGTCTCGGGGTCGATCGGGTTGAAATCGCTGAGCGCCATGACCGACTCCCTTGGGCTGCACGGATGACGACGTGTGGCCGCATTCTATGTCGCTCACGGCGCTGCCCCCCTCCGTCGCTACGCGACACCTCCCCCCGCTGCGCGGGGGGAGGAAGGGAACGTGTGAATTGCGACCGGCGCGATTGCGATCCTCGATAATGGCGCCAACTCACTCTGAGGGGAGCGGAACGTGATTGAATCGCTGGGCATTGAGCACCTGTTCGACCTCACGGCGGAGGAGAAGATCCTCGCGTTCTTCACTCCGTTAATCATCTTTGCGGCGTTCGCGGTCGCTCAGATCGCCTTAGCGGCGCGCACGGTGACCGGATACGTCACCAATCCCGAGACCGGGCAGCCGCGCAGCTACCGCCTCAACGGGCTCCTGGTCTTCGCGATCATGGTGATCATCTGGGCCACCGAAGCCACCGGGCTACCGCGCGCCCTACACCGCCGGCGCCGTCGAG
>JAPPBK010000135.1 GCA_026705105.1 Chloroflexota bacterium
ATGACATAGTCGGCTCGAATATCTAGTTTGAGGGAGTTGGCAGGTTGACGAGATGGATCACCGCTCATCGATGCCCACGACGACATCCTCGAGCAGCTCAACTGCGATGTAGCACTTTGCCCAGTTCCCCTCGTACCAATTGCCCTTCAGCGCCGCCAGGGTTTGACGTAGCTCACTCTCGGTCGCCGATCGGTCCTGGATGAAGTTGGCTGGTCCGGGTGCAGACGGCCCTGAATCACGCGCTCAACACATTGGTGGCTCATTGGAGAGGCCGATGCTGCTCCGACTCAAGGAGCAACGCGGACTAGGTTTCCTGATAAGCGCCGTCGCGTTGGCGCAGTGGTCAGGTGTCTGCGGCGTCGGACAGCGAGAGCGAATACGTTGGACCAGTCCGGCGGTTCGGGTCGCTCTTGCAGCGGTTGGCGGGCTGGACGCTGCCCTGTTCCTGGCCTGGCTGGCGGTCGCATCCGCCGAATCGGTCGGAGAGGATGACGGGGAGGCGCTCGTCGCCACGCTGCAGCCGGGGGACATTTTCGTCGGCTGGGTTGCGGAACCGATGGATGTGGAGCGGCTGTTCGAGGTGATTCCTGAACTGCAGGCGATCACCGGCTGGAGCGCGAGCTGGCAGGAAGCGTTCCGCGCTTCAGCCGGTTTCGACGGCTCAGTGTCTGGGGGGCTGCGGGCCATTGAGCCGGGTGCAGCCTATCTCCTCCGACTCGGCGGCGATTCGGCTGTGAATTGGAACCGTTCCTCCACCCCGGAGAAGGGTCTGGTGAAGCAGCGCACCGGCGAGAACTGGGTGTCCTGGCTGGGGCATCGGTCAGGCCGCTACCACTGGGGCCGCATCACCTTGCTGCATGAGTATGTGTATGCCCTCCAGGATCACCTGTCGGACGGCTGTTGCTACCGAGCCCCGACCTGGATGGTCGAGGGGTCTGCGAACTGGATCGAATCAGAGCCTCGGACCTTCGATCGCTGAGGGTTCCCTGTCCAGCGTGAGTGAATCAACGCGCTCAACAGCGCTTCCCGGGGACTCTCAATCGAAGCGATCGAAGCGGGGAACGCGACGTGGCAGTACTCCCTCGGCTTGGGGCGGCGGATCTGTTGATTGAGCAGGATGGGAAGCTTGGAATCCTCGACTTCTTTCGCAATCTCGTTCCTGGGCGTGTCTGTCCAGCCGGCGCCTGGGACACGCAACTCAGCTGGCAGAGCGCTCGTTCGTCGGCTTTCGGACAACTCGCGGACCAGTTCTACACCGAGTTTGAGACCGCGATGGCCAAACGGCGAGGCAGCGCTCCGCGTCGCCCGCAGGCGAACGAATTGAGGTTGCGCGGCCGTGTGCTGGAAGTCAATCGCGAACCTCGTGCTGGCGTCTGGTCGAAGGCGAGCCAGTACCAGGACGAGCAGCCGGCCGGCTAGAATCGCCGCGCCAAGTCGGCAGAAGACGGTGACTTCGTGCTCTTCGTGCGGGGCCGGTCCGACTACCAACTCTTGGCCCGGCTGGCTGATCACTCCGACTGCAGCTATTGGTGGTCTTTGGGCGAGGAGCAGGTGGCCGCGAGGGCCTAGGAGGCCGACTTGATCGAGATCAAGGGCGACGATCCCGAGCCGCTATCGATCACGGTTGACGCCGACCAATGCCGCTGGCGGATTCGCGGAACGCTGACCGGACCCAACTCTCAGCCGCTGGCCGGAATCGAAGTCCTGGCCCGCGGCGATCACGGCCAGGCATCGGCAAGCACCGAGATCGACGGGTCATTTGAAGTGGCGGCGTCGCGACCCGGGTCCTGCAAGATCTCTGCGGAACTGGGAGGATGCAGAATCGATTGGCCCGGAGTCGATCCGCCCGCTGAGAACTTAGATCCAGCCGAAATCCAGCCGGTCGACCGCGATGTCACCGGCAGCCACTTTCGGATCCTCGATGATCCATGCCTCAGGCTCGCGGGACGTTTGCTCGGCGCGAATGGCGAGGGTATCGAAGATGCGTTCGTCTATGTCCGAGCGGACGGTCTGAGGGTCAAGAGCCGCACCGACTCCACCGGCGCGTTCCACTTCGCCCTTTCGGAGCCGGGCGACTACCGGATGTACGCATTTCTCGATGGCTGCTGGCTGCACTACGCGAGCGACGGCGTCAAGGCGTCGTGGAACGACCTCACTCCGATCAGCATCTCCACGCTTGATGTGAGAGACCGCGTGTTGCAGCTGGCCCGCGACATGTGCACCCTGCGTATCTCAGGCAGGTTGTTGAACGCCGCTTGCACTCCCAGGTCGGGGCTCTACGTGGCCACTTCCGATGTCGGCCGGCACGGCGGCAATTCGCCATCTGCGGACGGCGCCTGTGCCTTCCCCGTGCCCGCCGCCGGTGCCCGTCGCCTGAGCGTCACTAACGACGGCTGCCAGATCTACTGCGCCGTCAACTCGTCGACGGGAGAAGAGAACCGAGCCCGATCCATCCGAGTCGCGCGCCTGGACATCACCGCAGTAGAGTTCCAGTTACCGGCACCGCCGTCGTCAGCTTGCGAGTAGCAACGCGTCACTCTTGGAGACCGTCTCGAAGAAGCGAAGTCCCTCCAGACGTTCGATCGATCCAGGCTTGACCGGGGTTGAAGCGATCTCGTTATCCGGTCATCACTGCACAGCAGCGCCAATCTGCGGGTGCACACTTTCGAACCCCCAGGACCATTGTCTCGCGTGATGCCCGAGTCGTTTCGGCGCGCCTCTTCAGCTTGATCCTGCCGCTTCCCCATTCGGGCCGAGTGTTCCCCCGCGGTCGCAGGTGCATCTCGCCGTTCTTATTCAACCCTCCGCGCCGTGGTTCGTCTTCGGACCACCTTGTTGAGATCTGATGCGCTTGCGAACAGATTCAGCGAGTCATGCGCCTCGGCAACCAGGGAAGCGGAAAGACGCAGGTGGGCTTGGTGGAACAACGCCGAGTACCGACTCGGAATCGATCATGGCGCCATCGCTCGGCATTGGGATCGCGTAGGACATTCGAACCTGATCGGGGGAGATCCTGATGCCATCGACGAAGTTGCGGATCAGCGCCTTGCGCTCGGGGATACTGCCCGCTTGCAGGAACTCGCGGAAGTCCGAGACGTAGCGATGAATCTCCTGTGTGGAGGGCAGCTCCGCCTGTTGCTGTTCCAGCTGCCGCGCGGCGTCCTCGTGGACGGCGGCGAGCTGGTCTTCCTGCCCGCGCAGGCCGTGGACGCGGGGTGAGAGGTCCTGGAAGGTGAGGTCGCTGTTCTCCAATGCGTCGTAGAGCCTGGCCAGGCGACGGCGCACGTCGGCGAGCTCGGTCTCGACCGACTACAGCTGCGTGTTGAGTTCGGCCGCCATGGCGTCGGTCTCCTCGGCCACCATCTGGACCAGTTCGACGATCGTTCCTTCGTTGAGGATCCGGGTCAGGACCTTCTCGGTGACGAGGTCTTCCAGCTTTGGCGCGCTCAGGTAGGGTGCATCGCAGGCGCCTGAGCCCTCGCGGTGCAGGGTGTTGCAGACGTAGTAGGCGAACTGGCCGCCCTTCGCTCCTTGGCCGACGAACGCCTTGCCGCAGCGACCGCAGCGCAGGAGACCGGAGAGCAGGAACCGGCTGCCCGCCTGGCGCAACGGTTGCACCTTAGGGCTGCGTTCCCTGAGCCCGCGCCCGACGGACTCGAAGAGCTCGCGCGAGATGATCGCCGGCCAGGCGTTCTCGACCCTGACCGGATCCGGCGGTTGGCCATCCTTGGCGGTCCGGCCCCAGACCGAGGTCCCGGTGTAGGCCTCGTTGGTCAAGAGGTAGTGCAGTCGGCGCTTGTACCAGAGCCGGCCCTGGATCGTGATTCCGCGTTCGTTCAGGTCGCGGGCGATCTCCTTGAGGCCCAATCCGCGCCGGGACATCTCGAAGATCTGCTTGACGAACGGCGCGGTCTCCGGATCGAGGATGAGTGTGGGCCGCTCCTTCGCTCCGTCCTGGACCTTGACTCGTTAGTAACCATAAGGAGCCTTCGAGGCGAGGAAGAATCCGCGCGAGGCGGCCTCACGCATCCCCCGAGTGACCTCCTGCGCAAGGTTCTCCAAGTAGAACTCGTCGACCGACTCGATGATCGCCTCCATCAGCTTGCCGGTCGGGG
>JAPPBK010000025.1 GCA_026705105.1 Chloroflexota bacterium
CAGCCTCGGCACGACGAGTACGACTTCGCGTTCAGCGGTGAGGCCTGCGTACCACCCTTGGGTGTCCGTCGCAGCGCTGTGGCGGCCCAATGGGATATCCCGTACGCAAGCTGGGAGCTGCAGCCAGGCGAGACGCGCCGCAAGTATCGACAGGAGATTCTGTCACGCTCCCTTGCCTGGCAGGTCGAACGGTTTGAGCGTCACGAAGTCGTGGATGCCGTCACGCCCTCATTGCCCCCCAGGCACGATCGCATCTTCCGACGCTGGCATCGGGCCGCGATCGCGCGATGCGGGGAACTCGAACTCTGTCTCCTGTGCGTGGTTTCCGGACATCGCCAGGCGCAGTCGTTGCCGTTGCTGATCGGCGGCTTGCGGAATGTGTTGGCGGCCCGCGAGCTCGACCCAAAGATGCCGATGATCGTCGCGGGCGATCTGACTACGAATCGGCGCAAGTCGCCGAAGATGTTTGAGCGGATGGCGGAGATCGGCCTGCCCTGGGTCGGCCCCGACGCACCCAACTACATCCAGATCGCTGGGCGCAAGCCGCACCAACGGGAGACGCCTGCAACAGCGCATAGACATCTCAATCACGTCTTTGTCACCGCAGACCTGGTCGATCGCGTCAGCGTGACCGCACTCAATGATCCTGATGAGTCGTCGCCTTCGTTCTGGGGACCCTCCGACCACTGCCGCATCGTCGTTGAGGTGCGGGACGTGCAATTAGGCTGACCACGAATAGGAATCGGAGATTGCAGGGTCCTACGACAACATCCGGCGCTCGGCACTCAGGGTGCGGTATCGCGACTCTCTAGGGTTGCGCCGGAGCGCCCTGCCCGACGAGCAACGCGAACTCGTTAACCCTCTTCGTGTTCTGCCCGGCCGGCCGGACGCCGCTCACGATCAGCAACAGAGCGTCTTGCGGTCGACGCCGAGCTGCCTCGCCGCCCCGCCCTGGCCGGCCTCGTCGATCAGGTCGCGCAGGTGCTCCAGCAGCGCCTGCTCGCGCTCCCGCTCCGGGGTCTCGCTCCCGTCCATCGCGCTTCTCCCCCGGTCCCCGCGTCTCGTTTCGGGCTGCCCCAACTGCCCCATTGTGCGCCCCATCGCGGTGGAATGGGGACTGAACAAGGAGTCATCCGCCTGCCCCGCCTGTAGGGGCGCTCTTTCCGTTGTAGCCAAGGGGGTTTTCGGGGACCTCCGCCCCATCGCTACCAACGTCTATTCCCTGTACACGCCACTGACATGGAACACTGCCCCAACCCGTGGGGCACAGCCCCCTGCAGGGGTACTTCGCGCGCGCATCATCGCCCGCAGGGGATGGTGGCGTCGTCGCCCGCCATCGACGCTGGAGAGGCAGCCAGACACCAGCCCCGCCGGTCACGGGCGAGGCGCCCCGGGAGATGCACCGACCGTGAAGACGCAGCGGGCGCTGAGCGACGAGCAGGAGCGGCTCCGCATCGAGGGCCTGCGCGCACTCGCACGCATCATCGCGCGCCGCGCGCTCGCGTCCCCGCTCCTCCCGGCTAACACCGCTCCAGCCCGGCGGGGCGACGGGGAGCAACGAGAGCGCGCCCAGCGTGACCGCAGCGCGTAGCCGCATCGCGCGGGCGCCCGCCGCTCGCCGTCAGCGCGAGCGTGCCGTAACGAGGCTGGCGGACTCCGCGATGCGCAGCAGTTCCTCGAGCGAGACGGCGTCCGCCTGGAGCAGCGCCACGACATCGCCGTCGCGCCAGAGCAGAGCGACCACGCCGTCCCCGCAGCGCCGGGAGTGGGCGTCATCGAGGCTGGAGCCGACGGCCTCCCAGGAGCCGTCCAGCCGAGGCACGCCGCCCGGCCTCAAGCGCTGCCTCAGCAGTATCGAGCCGCCATCGGCAGCCTCCAGCAGCGCCCAGACCGCGACCGGCTCGCAGCTGCCCGCTCCGCTCTCACTACCGGTACCCGCCGTGCGGTAGCCCGCTGGCGCGTACGCGGGCTGGAGAAAGCCCGGCTCCACAGGAAAGGACGCTTCGCCGGAGTGGCCGCTGGCGCCGCTGCACGATCCCGCCGCCTCGGCGTCGGCCTCGCGCGCGCCGGGAGGCGGCTCGAAGGTGAAACGGGCGGCGTCGATTTCGATCCCGTAGTCGAGCACGGTCACTTCGGCGTGGTAGGACTGGCCGCCGCGGGCGGCCTCGACGGCGAAGCGCAGGATGAACATCCGCTCCGGGTCGACGAACGCACGCGCCACGCCGCTGTATGCGGTGCGGAGTTCCACGATCTGCGTGCGGCGGCCGAGCAGCGTCGCCTCGCCGGCGAGGGCGACCTCGGACTCGTCGCCGCGCTCGCGCCACTGCGCGATCAGTCCGTCGACCGTCTCGGCGCGGGCCGGCCCCACCAGTACGCCGAAGGCGGGGAGCAGCATCGCTTCGGCCCCGAGACTGGCGTAGCGGCCGGAGATGCGCCGATAGGAATGCGCGCGATCGTCGTACTCCCAGGCGTCCTCGCCGCTGACCACCGTCAGCAGCACGCCGTCGTCGATGATGGCGCCGACGGTCTCGACCTCCGAACGCCAGCGAGCGGGATCAGGCGCGTACCACCAGCGGATCACGCTCCGCTGGCCGTCGCTGTCGAAGCGGGCGAGCGGATCACCGGGGCGGGACTCGACCTCAACAGCGACCTCGGCGTAGAAGCCGGGGGTGCGTGCTGGTTCGCGATCGGAGGCGCAGGCAATGGCGAGCGCGGTCACGATCAGGGCCAGAAGCGGCATCGCGAGTCGGTGGCAGGTGACGACGCACATGAAGACGCAGGCCTTCGGATCGGCGGTGCTCGCTGCTACTCGGCGCAGCGACTGCTCGCGCTCCCGCACCTCTGTGGACATCGCCGAGGACGGGCTCGCGGTTGCCGCCCGATACGGAGCCGCTCCATCGTTCACGCCGCGACGACCAGCTGCGCTGGCGCTGCGTCACGCTCCGGCGTGTCGGCCGCGAGCGGGTGCGCGCCGAGCGGCTACGCCTGCTTCGGCGCGTCCTCACCTTTGGCTTGTGGCGGCGGTAGCGCGGGGCCCGGGTTGTCGAGCATCGCGGTGTCGACGCGCGCGCACTCTCGGTCGAGGACTGAGACAGAGGCCGGGGTGTAGCCCGTGGGGCCACGTCAAGTGATCACTCTTCGTGCTCACAGCCTCGGCGGAGCGAGCGAGCCAGCAAAACCACCACCCAAGCGCGGGCTGCTAGAGTTGGACGACGGACTTGTCCAGCATCTCGCGGATGCGGATCAGTTCCTCGATGATGTCGTTGTTGTTGAGCATGCGTCACTCCTCAGTGGTCGCGGTAGAAGCCGACGAGCGCTTCGCTCGTCTCCTCGAACGCCTTCCTCGCCTCTTCAAGCCTGGTCTCGGCGGCTGCGCGCTTCGCAGCTGCGATCGCCCATTGCTGCGCTGCGTCGAAGGCGCTGAGATCGCTGTCCGGGAGCAGTGATTCACGAACACGCTCCTGCAGCGGCGAGGCATCGGCCTCGGCTTGCTTATGCTCAGCCTCCGCCTCGTTCAGCTCACGGTCGGCCCTGACGAAATCGTTGGTGAGGTCGAGAGGCCCATGTGGCGGAGTCCCTTCCTGCTCGGCGGTGCGGCGGCAGCGAGCCTACCAAGCTCACTTGATTCACGGCGCGGCTGCCCCGGTACAGTCGCGGCGGTCTTGGGCGGAGCAACAACATCGCAGCAAAGGCGCCGGGAGGCCTCATGCTTCCTCGCTGGACACTGTGGTGTCGGCCTTATGCCCAAGGGCGGTCAACCCCCGCTCGCTCCGCGAGGAGGCACCCTTGTCGTACAGCCGCTCGACGAGCGCCTCGGCTCCCCGGGCGGCGAAGCCTCGACGGGGCGGACCAATCCGGCGCATGATGATGGTGGTGGACACTGGCGGTGATGGATGCGTTTCTGGCAGACTCGCCGTAATCTCGTTCCACAGTTGGCCAACGAGGGTCCGGCCGCTCTGAACTGGTAGGTTTCGGAAAGGGCATAGCATGCCGACCGCACTCTGGCACGTCGCCGCAACGCTACTCCTCGCTGTGGTGGGACTCGGCCTCGCCGCTTCGTGCGGCGGTGACGACGAGCAGCCGACGCTCGTCTTCAGTGACCTG
>JAPPBK010000423.1 GCA_026705105.1 Chloroflexota bacterium
CAAATATTCACCGTCACAAAGTGTTCGTTGACGGGAAGTCGCAGCGGCTTAACGTGTGCACCGCCTGCCTGCGCACGATGATGAAGCGGCTCGCCGCCTGATTCGTCGCAGCCCATGACCTACATACCACACACTGAGATCGGAAGACTGCACGCCTGAGAGCCAGAGCACGGACGAAGCGTCCGCCCCTGACTACCCGACCGAGACCCAACCGAGCGCCGAGGCGCTGCCAGACCGAGACCGAGGAATATGAGAATCTACGTTGGGAACCTGCCGTTCCGCACCAACTCCGAGGAACTTCGCGACCTGTTCGCCGAGCACGGCGAAGTTCGCGACTGCGTCATCCCCGTCGACCGCGACAGCGGCCGATCGCGAGGCTTCGGCTTCGTCGATATGGACGACGACGAGGCACGCACGGCGATTACCGCGCTGGACGGCTACGACATTGACGGCCGCCAGCTTCGCGTCAACGAAGCGCGACCCCGCGGAGGCGGGGGCGGTGGAGGCGGCGGCTACCGCGGTGGCGGTGGTGGCGGCGGCGGGTACCGCGAGGAACGCGGCGGCGGTGGCTACCGCGAGGAACGCGGCGGCGGTGGCGGTGGCTACCGCGAACCGCGCCACGACGATCGCGGTTCGCGCGACAGCTACGCCGACCGAGGACGCCGCTACTAGCAGCGTCTCCAGACCGGCTTCCGCCTTCCCGCGACGGACGTCATGACTGCCCGCGTCCGGATCCGCTCCATCGGATTCGGACGTGAGGCGACGCCGTTCATTGATGTCCTCTGGCGCATCTACGCCGACGATCCGCATTGGATCCCGATGTTGCGGCGTGTCCAGCGCGAGCGGCTCGATCCTGCGCATACCCCGTTCCTGCGCTACGGCCAGGCACAGCTGTTTCTGGCCGAGCGCGACGGCGTGCCGGTCGGCCGCATCTCCGCGCAGATCAATCCGCTGCATGACGAGAAGTGGAACGAGGCGGCCGGATTCTTCGGTCACTTCGACTGCGCCGACGACGGCGAGGCGGCAGCGGCGCTGTTCGAGGCCGCCGAGTCCTGGCTCAGGTCCCGCGGCGCGAAGTTCGCTCGCGGTCCGTTCAGCTTCACGATCAACGACGAATCCGGTTGCCTGGTCGAGGGGTTTGATTCGCCGCCCATGGTGGCGATGCCGCACGGTCGTCCCTGGTTCCCCCAACTGATCGAAGCCAACGGCTACGAGAAGATCAAAGACCTCTGGGCGTATCACTATCCCGTTGACGCGCCGCTCGGCGACCGCCGCCAGCGCGCCTGGCAGCACATCCACGAGCATCCGCGGGTCACGGTGCGACCGTTCGACAAGCGCAACTTCCAGCGCGATGTGCGGATCGCGGCCGAGATCTTCAACGAGGCCTGGGTTGAGAACTGGGGTTCGCTGCCGATCACCGAGGAAGAAGCCGATCGGCTCGCCTCCGACCTTGTCCAGTTCGCCGATCCGGATCTGACCGCATTCGTCGAGATTGACGGCGACCCTGCCGCAATGGTGATCTCAATCCCCAACCTCAATGAATGCGCGCGCGACCTCGACGGACGGCTGTTCCCGTTCGGCTGGGCGAAGCTGCTCTGGCGGCTCAGGCGGCGGCCGGAGAGCGGACGCGTGATGCTGCTGGGCGTGCGTCAGAAGTGGCGAACTCGAGAATTCGCGCAGCTTGGCGTGATGCTGACAACGGAGGTCCACGTCCGAGGCGCCGCCAAGGGCTATCGCTGGGCGGAGCTGGGCTGGGTGCTGGAAGACAACCACCTGCTCAATCACGCACTGAGACGCACGGACGCCGAGGTCTACAAGGTCTATCGGGTGTACGAGAAGGCGTTGTAGCCGACTACCCGTCCCTCCTCTCCCCCGCAACGCGGGGGAGATGTCGCGGAGCGACAGAGGGGGCGCCGGCCGCCGTAGTCTGCTCGGAGCCCCCCTCTGCCTTCGGCATCCCACCCCGCTGCGCGGGGGGAGAGATGACGCTGCTCAGTCGCTTACCAGCGCCCGACGCAGGCGTGCGACTGCGTCGGCGACTGACTCTCGGTCGTTGAAGACGGCGGAGCCTGCAACCAGCCAGTCGGCTCCGGCTTCGACGATTGCGCCGATGTTCGATTCGTTCACCCCGCCGTCGACCGCGACGCGCGCGTCCTCGCGCCCGCACTGATCGAGCATCTCGCGCGCCTGGCGGATGCGATCCAGGGACTCGGGAATGAAGCGCTGGCCTCCCCAACCGGGGTTGACGCTCATGATCTGCACCCGGCCGCAGACTGGCAGCACGGCCTCGACCTCGCCAAGCGGCGTACCCGGGTTGAGCGTGATGCCCGCCTCGGCGCCGCGCTCCGCGATCTGCTGCAGCAGGCGGTGCGGATGCCGTGTCGATTCGATGTGGATCGTGACGCAGTTGATCCCGGCCTCGATGAAGTCGTCGATCTGCTCCTCGGGATGCTCGACCATCAGGTGCGCCTCGATCGGCAACGCAGTGAGTTGCCGGACCGCCGAGGCCATCGGCGCGCCGAAGCTGATCGGCGGGACGAAGTTGCCGTCCATCACGTCGAGCGTGATCCAGTCGACGCCGGCCGCCTCGGCCTGTCCGACCTGCTCGGCGAGACGGGTCCAATCCGCGTTCAGGATCGAGGGGGCAAGCTGGACCGGGAGCGTCATCGGCGTTCCTGCTGTTTGGCGGCGGCCCGCTCGGCGGCGCGGCGCTGGGCCCGATTCAGTCCGGTCTCGGGCTTCGGCTCTGTCTGGGGCGTCGAGGACTGCTGCTGCTGGTTCGCCGGCTGGAGCTGCAACCGCTCTTTGGCCTCGTCCAACGCGGTCCGAACCTGACTCGGCGCGGTGCCGCCGGACACGTCTCGCGACTGCAGGGCGAACTGCGCGGTCATCCCGACCGCGTCCGCCCCGAACGCGGAATGCTCCCGATGCAAGTCGTCCAGGCTCAAGTCGGCCAGAGCGCAGCCTCGCTCCTCGCAGAGCTTGACCAGACGTCCCACGACGCCGTGCGCTTCGCGGAATGGCACTCCCTTGCGGGTGATGTAGTCGGCGTAGTCGGTAGCCAGGATGAACGGGTCGCTGTCGACCATCGCGCGGGCGCGTTCGCCATCGACCTGCGCCGACAGCAGCGCCCGAGCCAGTACATGCAATGTGCCGATCAGGGTCTCGGCGGTGTCGAACAGGCCCGATTTGTCCTCCTGCAGGTCGCGGTTGTAGGCGAGCGGCAATCCCTTGAGGGTGGTCAGCAGCGCGGTCAGGTGTCCCAGCACCTTACCGCTGCGGCCGCGGGCCAACTCGGCGATGTCGGGGTTGCGCTTCTGCGGCATGATCGACGAACCGGTGGTGAAGGCGTCGCCGAACCGCAGCAGGCCGAACTCGGCCGAGCTCCAGAGGATCACGTCCTCGCAGAGCCGGGACACGTTGACCATGCAGATTGCCGCGTTGGCCAGGAACTCGGCGATGTAGTCCCGCGAGGAGACGGCGTCCATGCTGTTGCGCGAGACGGCCTCGAAGCCGAGCTCGTCGGCGACGGCCTGTCGGTCGAGTGGGTAGGCCGCTCCGGCGAGCGCAGCGCTGCCGAGCGGCATGATGTCCGCGCGCGCGAAGGAATCGATCATGCGGTCGGCGTCGCGGTCGAGCATTTCCAGGTAGGCGAGCAGGTGGTGCGCAAACAACACAGGCTGGGCCCGCTGCAGATGCGTGTAGCCGGGCAAGTACACGCCGACCGAGCGCTCGGCCAGCTCGATCAGCGCCGCCTGGAGTCCGCGCACCGCGCCGACGGACTGAACGATTGCATCGCGGACGAACATGCGCGTGTCCAGCGCGACCTGGTCGTTGCGCGAGCGAGCGGTGTGCAAGCGGCCGGCGGCGTCGGCGCCGATGATCTGGCTCAGCCTGGCCTCGACGTGGGTGTGAATGTCCTCGAGCTCGTGGTTGATCTCAAAACCGCCCGACTCAATCTCGGACTCGACCTGATCCAGGCCTTGCAGGATGCGCTCGGCGTCTTCGGCGTTGATGATGCCCTGAGCCGCAAGCATCCTCGCGTGCGCGCGGGAGCCAGCGATGTCGTGATGGAAGAGCAGCAGATCGGTCTGAATCG
>JAPPBK010000088.1 GCA_026705105.1 Chloroflexota bacterium
CCCCTCTCCCCCCGCGAAGCGGGGGGAGATGCCGAAGGCAGAGGGGGGCTCCCCGACTGCCACCTCCTCCTCAGGGAACCAACTCCCACCCCCCGTCGTCTAGCTCTCCAACGGGACGACGCACGGTCGCACACGCGTCGCCCGAAGCAGTCGGTCAGGAGGCCAAGATGAACAAGCGACGAACACGCATACCGCGACGGATACGGAGGTTGACGATTCCGCTGATCGCGCTGGCGACACTGGCGGCGGCATTCCTGTCCGTCGCTTGCGGCGACGACGCACAGCCTGCTGAGAGCGAACAGCTGGCCCGAGTCGAACAGTCCACCGCCCAGACGGAGCAGCAGCAATCGATGGAGCAACAACAACAGGCGATGGAAGAGCAGGCTCAGCAAGCCCAGCAGCAAGTGTCCTACGCCGCGGCTGAACAGCAGCAGGCCGTACACGAATTCGAGCAGCAGGCTGAGCAGGCTGAGCAGGCTGAGCACCAGGCCGTGCAGCAGGAGGCGGAACAGCAGTTGTCGGCCGACAGTTCTCGATCCCGCTCGCGTCAGGAACAACAGCGATCCAGCCGGCAACAGCAGCCGAGACGAGCGCTGCCCGGCGCGACCAACTTCGAGGACTACGCCACCACGGGTTGGCGCGACACCGCCACCGACGACACGGCCACTTTCTCGCTCGACGTCGATCGCACCTCCTACTTCCTCGCCCTGAACTGGGTCCAGAACGGCTACCTGATCGAGCCTGCCTCGGTCCGCGCCGAGGAGTGGATCAACGCCTTCAACTACCGCTACGACAGGCCCGACGTCGACGACAGCTTCGCCATCACCACCGATCTCGTCGAGCATCCGCTGCACTCCGACCTGCACCTGGTCCGCATCGCGACCCAGGCGCCGGAGTTCGTCGACGACACGCCGCTCAACGTCACGCTGGTGTTGGATTCGTCCGGGTCAATGTCCGACGGCGACCGCGTGGAGATCGCCCGGGCTGCCGCGGAGTCAATTCGTCGAGGACTCAGCGACGACGACCGAATCGCTGTCGTACTGTTCTCCACTGCCGTCGTCGACTACGAGCGCCATCAGCGCCCGGATCATCGCGGTATCGACCGCGTGATCAGCAACCTTCGGCCGCGCAACTCCACCAATGTCCGGGCAGGACTCAACCTCGCCGTCCAGTACGCCGACGACATCCGCCGCGAGCGGCCAGACTCGCACAACTATGTGATCCTGATGTCCGACGGCGTCGCCAACGTCGATGCGACCGATCCGTTCGCCATTCTGCGCACCGCCGAGGATCGCGACGAGTCCAACCCGCTGCGACTGATCACCGTCGGCGTCGGGATCGAGAACTACAACGACGTGCTGCTGGAGCAGCTCGCCCAGTACGGCAACGGCTGGTACCGCTACCTTTCCGACATTGACGAGGCCCGCTCGACCTTCAACCGCGACAACTGGCTCGCGCTCTCCATCCCCTTTGCCGACCAGGCCCGCGCCCAGGTGCGATGGGATGAGGACGCCGTGCTCGCCTGGCGGCAAGTGGGCTATGAGAACCGGGTCACCTCGGATCGCAACTTCGAGCAGGATCGCAAGGAGTTCGCCGAGGTTCCGATCGGCACGGCAACCACGATGTTCTTCGAGGTCGAGCTGACCGCCGATGCCCTGCGCGACAGCTTCGTCGAACTCGGCGAGGTCGAGTTGCGCTGGCTGACCCCGCGCTCGGACGAGTCCAACCGCCAGCAGGTCGATCTGGGCAGCCGCATCCACCGCTTCGGCGACGACGAGATGCTGGATCTCGGCACGGTCGTGGCGTTGGCTGCCGACCGCTACAGCTGGATCGGCCAGGACGGGCTCAGCCGCGAGACCATCGCCCTCGCCGCCGACAACCTGGACGAAATCGCAGGTTGGTTCAACGAACTGCCCAACAGCATTCTCGACACCCAGGCCGGCCGAGACTTCGCCCAACTCCTTCAGGCCATGGGCGCGGTCGCCGAAGACCACGAATCGGAAGACCCAGGCTACTCACGGTAGGTGTCACACACGCCTGTACTTCGCCGCGGCCTGACTGTCGTATGTCGCCGCGGCGAAGGCCACTAGGCTCAACCTGTCAGGAAAGTACCCCATGAGCACCGCAGCACTCTCACTCGCCAGAGCTTGTCTTGGACTGACAACACCCATCCTGATTTCAGCCGCACTCGTCGCATGTTCCGACGACGAAGAGTTCCAGCAAGCCGTCGATCAGGTTCAGCAACAGCCACAAGCGACCGAGATCCAGGCTGGCCAACGGGATTCTGAGGCTCAGCAAGGCGTCGAAGCCGCGACTGCGTCGGCCATTGCGCAACAGGCGCAAGAGCAACAACAAGCTCTCCAAGAGCAAGCTATGCAAGAGCAGGCTGAGCAAGTCGAGCAAGAACAGCATGAACAAGCGGCCCAACAGCAAGAGCAACAAGCGACTGTTGAGTTCGAGGGAGCCAGGCCGTCCGTTTCGCCGAGCGAGACGAGCTTCAGGGACTATGAAACTTCTGTCTGGGCGAACACCACAGAGGACGACACCGCAACATTCGCGCTCGACGCCGACCGTGCATCCTGGTCGATAGCGGTCAACTACGTCAAAGCCGGCCACTTCGTCGAGCCGGCCTCCGTCCGGGCAGAAGAGTGGATCAACGCCCACGATTACGAATACAACCAACCTGACGCCCTGGATGAGTTTGGAGTCACGCTCGATCTCATTCCGCATCCTCTCGATGAGGAAAACCTGCACTTGCTCCGCATCGGAATGCAAGCTCCGGTGATTGAGCGGACGCATCCAGTCAACGTCATCTTTGTGGCCGATGCCTCTGGATCGATGGCTGAAGGCAATCGAATCGACATCGCGCGAGCAACGCTGCAGGCACTAGAGGGCAGCCTGATTCCCGATCTGGATCGAGTAGGAATCATCCAGTTCTCTGTCGATCCAATCCCGTCATCGTTTGTGCCGCATACACGGCCCGGCAGCGAGTTTCTCCAGGCCTCGATCGACCGTCTGCTTCCGTACTACGGGACCAACGTCCAGGCTGGTATCAATCTGGGTATGCAACTGGCCAACGACGCACGACAAGCCTGGCCGGAGTCGGACAACTACGTAGTGCTCATTTCCGATGGGGTTGCCAATGTCGACGCCACTGATCCGTTCGCCATCCTCAGGTCGGCGGGAGAGGAAGACGAGAACAATCCGATTCGGTTGATCACGGTAGGCGTCGGAATCGGCCACTACAACGATGTGCTGCTGGAACAGCTCGCCCAGTACGGCAACGGTTGGTACTACTACATGGACAGCCCAGAGCAGGCGTGGGAGACATTCACGCCGGAGAACTGGCTGCGACTGTCTACGCCGTTCGCCGATCAGACGCGAGCCCAGATCCGCTGGAGTTCCGAAACTGTGGCTGCCTGGCGTGTGATCGGCTACGAGAACCGGCGTACCAGCGACGAGTCGTTTGAGGAGGAGCGGAAGGAGTTTGCCGAGATCTCTTCCGGCGCAGCGGTCACGATCTTCGTTGAGCTTGAATTGACCTCGGAAGCGCAGTCACAAGCATTTGATCAGATAGAACTCGGGGACGTCGAAGTGCGTTGGCGAACGCCAAGAAGTGATGAGTCCAATCGACAGGAGCATCGTTTGGCTATCACAGAAAGCGCAACTCCCGATCCGCTCCTGCAGCTCGGCGCGATTGTCGCACTGGCAGCCGACCGATATGGGTCATTGGATGGCATCGGAGATCCTGCAGCAGCCGAGGTGCACTCAGAACTGCAAGTGTTGCGCGAGCTGTTGCGGTCTGTGCGATCGGACGAACTCAGTCACTTGGAGACGGCAGACGAGTTGTCGTCTGTCATCGAGAGTCTGCTTGCGGCGACATCCCCCTAGCCGCCAACGATCCATGCCGCGATGATGTGAGGGGCCGGCAAGCGCCGGCCCCTCACCGATTGCGAGCCCCCAAATGCCCGACTCCACCATCGTCGACCTGCGCTACCACCTCGTGCACCCGACCCCGCCCGACACCGGCCAACCCGACCGCTACATCGCCGGCAAGAACCTCTGCTTCGTCCGACTCGAAACCGCCG
>JAPPBK010000148.1 GCA_026705105.1 Chloroflexota bacterium
GGGAATGTTGATGTAGAAGACCCAACGCCAGGAGAGTTCGTCGGTCAGCACGCCACCGGCCAGCGGTCCAATGATGCTGGCCAGTGCAAACGTGCCGGCGATGATCCCTGCCCAGCGCCCGCGCTCGGCGGGGGCGAAGTAGTCGCCCATCGTGGTGAAGGCGTTGGCCATGATGAAGGCCGCACCGAACCCCTGCAGCAGGCGGAAGCCAATCAGTTCCCACATGTTGCCCGACGCGCCGCAGAGCGCGGAGGAGATCAGAAAGATGACGATGCCGGCGAGCAGATAGGGTTTGCGGCCGTGGGCGTCGGAGAGCTTGCCGATGATCGGCACGATGACGGTAGAGCCAAGCAGGTAGGAGGTTGCCGGCCAGGCGAAGAGATCCAGCCCGCCCAGATCGCCGACCGCCTTGGGCGCGGCCACGCTCCAGATTGTCTGGTCGAGCGCGGCCAGGAACAGCGCCAGCATGACGCAGAGCATGATCAGCACCTTGCGGCGCTGCGGCAGAAGCCAACCGGGTGGCACTTCGCCCATACCGCCCATGCCCATCCCGGGCGGTGGGCCTCCCTGCGTCAATGGCGGTCCGCCCTGCGTTACTGGCGGTCCGCCGGGCGCTCCCGGCGATGATCCGTTTCCGCCGCCGGCAGGGCCCGTTGCCATTACATCACCTCGGGATCAGGCGGCCAGGGCGCGAGCACACCCTGGCGTTCTGCCTCAGAGGTTAACAGGGCAAAAGTTCGATTGATGTCTTGTAGCTCTTGCTCGCTGAAGTTGCGGAAGATCTTCCAGATCACCGCGCGATTGCGCGTGCGAATCTCGTTGATCACCTTCATCCCCTGGTCGGTCAGCCAGATGCGAACCCGTCGACGGTCGAGGTCGTCCCGCTCGCGGCGCACCAGGCCGTCGCGGACGAGCCGATCGACAATCCCGGTCGCGGTCGAGGGGCGCACCTTGAGATATGCCGCCACCGCGCCAGCCGGCGTTCCGGGACCGGCCTGCAACAGGTACAGGACGCGTAGCTGGGACATCGTCAATCCCAGCTCTTCCCAGACCTCAAGCCGATTCGGGTCGAACACGCCCGCCGCGCGCCCGTAGTTGTTGAGGATGTTCTCAATCAGACTGTCGGTCTGGGTGGTCGTTTCGGCCACTACCTTCCGCCTCCCTGTACTGGGGCCGGGAACGCGACGCCGCGTTGTTCTCCCAGCGCAATCAACTGTTCGATCGTTTCCTCGTCCAGCGGCACACCGTGCTGACTGCGGTCGGCGCGCGCCATCTCTTCCGGATCTCCAGGAATCACGACCCGCTCCACTTCGTCGACCGGCGGCACCTCGCGAATCGCATCCACCATCTGCTTCATGCCGGACTTGAACTCGTCCGGATCGCAGAACAGGTCGATCCGCCAGGCGGCGAACCACTGCCCCTGGATCAGGCTCTGCCCCCTGGGAATGAACATGCCGGAGCCGTCTCCGGAGAGCACGCCCGTAAGGATGTCAACCATGAGGCCGAGTCCGTAGCCCTTGTGCGAACTGGTCGTGATCGTCGATCCGAGCGGCAGCAGGCCGCCATTCTTGCGAAGGATGAACGGATCGTCGGTGTGCTTACCGTCTTCGTCGAGCGCCCAGCCAACCGGCAGCGGCTTGCCTTGCCGCCCGGCGATTTCGAGTTTGCCGCCTGCGACGGCGGTCGTGGCGATGTCGAGGCGGAATGGCGTGTCGTCCGCCACCGGAGCAGCCATCGCGATGGGGTTTGTGCCGTAGACTCGGCGCTTGCCGCCCGACGCGAGGCCGATCGGCGGCGCATTGCACATCGCCATGCCGATCAATTCGTGTTCCACCGCCATGTGCGCGTAGTACCCGGCTGCGCCGAAGTGCCGGCCGTTGCGCACGGTCACCATGCCCAGACCGCTGGTCCGCGCCTTCTCGATGCAGGTCGACATCGCCTTGTGGCAGATAATCGTGCCAAACCCGCCGTCCCCGTCCCAGGCCGCCGATATCGGGGTCTCGCGTAGGACCTTGATCTCGGGCGTCGGATTCACAACGCCGGACTCAAAGCCCGGCGCGTAACCGATGTGCCAGGGCAAGTGGGCGATGCCGTGCGAGTCGATGCCGACCAGGTCGGCGTCAACCAGCACGTCCGCCCCGACCTCCGCATCGGATTGCGGAACGCCGTAGGAGCGCAGGATCGCCGAGGTGAATCCACGCAGTTGCGCAGCGTCGAATCGGCGTCGAGTCTCGGGCGCTTCCCGCCCGGTCCAGGCCATGCCTAGTCCTGGCCGTAGCTGCGGACCGTGCGCAGACCCTGGGCCGAAGCCTGTGCCATGAACTGCCCGTCGCTGCCGGATGGGATGTAGAGCCAGCCTTCTTCAGCGCGGCGCTTTGCCTCGACCGGACCGGAAGTGAAGATGCCGGGCGCGACGCGATTGTCGATCCTGCGCGATGCGGCCAGCACCTCGGCGCACGCGGCGACATGGTCCGGGTGCGGATTGTCGGGTCGGACCGGGATGCCCATCGACTTGGCCAGGTCGGCCGGGCCGATGCAGGTCGCGTCAATGCCCGGAACCAAGAGAATCTCGTCGATCCGCTCGACAGCCTCGATCGTTTCGATCTGGATGATGCAGGCAATCTCGTTGTTCGCTTCGTCGCCGTAGTCGGGGCCGCCGTAGAGGAAGCCTCGATACGCGCCGAAGCCGCGCAGGCCATCCGGCGGGTAGCGGCAAGCCGAGACGGCCTGTTCCGCCTCGGCGCGGTTGTTGACCCAGGGAATCACCACGCCGTAGGCGCCGCCGTCGAGGATGCGCTTGATGGTCACCGGATCGTTCCACTGCGCGCGCGCCATGGGAATCGTGTCGGTGGTCGAGATGGCCTGGAACATCTGAATCATGGTCTGCAGGTCGACTGGCGAGTGTTCGCCGTCAACCACGAGCCAGTCCCATCCCTGATGCGCCATTGATTCGGCGGCAAGGGGCGAGCAAGTGCCCAGCCAGGCGCCAAAGGCCGGCTTGCCCTCGGCCCAGAGTCGCTTCACCGTGTTCGGTCGCATTTGCAAATCCTTCACCGCCCTACCTGCCTTACGGCGCGGATCGAGCACTCAAATGTCGTCTACATTGCAGAAAAGCGTACACGATGAGGTCGAAACTTCGGCTGGACGAAGGGTTTCGATTCAAGGATCGTGGTCGCCCAGCTTGCAGAGCTGGAGCTGTTGGACGACAGGCGTGAGTGGCCGTTCGAGTCCAAGAATCCCGGTGGAATGCAGCATCAAGGCCGCTGGTCAAGCAAGGTGTGCGCCTACCGATCCGGGTGCGGCGCCAGCGTGACCCTGTCCAGTACCGCCCTGTTGACTACCGAACGCGGCATGTACCCCTGGAGCACGTCGGCCGCTGCCTCGCCGACCCGCTGGAGCAGCAACGGCATCGAGTTGTCCGAGTAGAACGCCGAGTGCGGGGTGGCGATCACATTGTCGAACTCGAGCAGCGGGTGATCCTTGTGGACCGGCTCGGGGTCCCACACGTCAACGCCCGCGCCCGCGAGCTGTCCTCGCTTTAGCGCGTCATAGAGCGCCCGTTCGTCCACGACGCCGCCGCGGCAGGTGGTGATCAGATACGCCGTCGGCTTCATCAAGGCGAGCTCATCGGCGCCAACCAGACCGCGCGTCTCCGGGCTCAACGGCGGATGCACCGAAACGTAGTCGGCCTGCATGACCTCTTCCAGCGAGGTGAGCCGGACGCCGGCGGCCTCGGCCACTGCTGTGTCCTGGAACGGGTCGTAGGCAATCACGTCGAGCCCAAATGCCCGGGCGCGGATCGCGGCCTGCTGCGCGATGTGTCCGAACGCGACCAGGCCCAGCGTTTCTCCGTAGAGCGGGCCCGAGGGACCAAGCGGGACGCGCTCGCCGGCGCGGGCGGCGTCGTTGTGTGCAATCAGCTTTCGGTTCAGCGCCAACAGCAGCGAAATCGCGTGCGTGGCGACTTCATTGATGCAGTAGTCGGTGATGTTGCAGACGACGATGTCGTAATCGATCGCTGTCTGCCAGTCGATGTTGTCGAAGCCGATCCCATAGCGCACCAC
>JAPPBK010000265.1 GCA_026705105.1 Chloroflexota bacterium
GTCAGTGTGTCGTGTAACTTGAACACCGAATCGGTCGGGACATGCTCCACGACGCGAAAGGTGTAGGGGGTGACGCCATAAGCCTCAATCGCAGGCCCCGAGATGATTGCGACGTAGCTCTCGACCTTGTCGAAGAAGTCCGCGAACCTCCCCGTAGCCTTGGGCTTGTTCGAGAATGACCGCTGAACCACTACGTCACTACAAGCCTCACTCAGCGTGACGCTTGACGAACCCCCGCCCAGATTCGGGATCGGCTTTCGATCCAACCCATAGGGCACTGACCCGGCGAAGAAGATCTGGTGGTCCGTCTGGGTGACGCGCTCCTGGTCTATGAACTCCAGCTTGGCGACGATTGCGCCCATCTGTACCTCGCCTCCGCTGTCCACGTACGGGATGTCGCGGATAACAAGGTGATTGCTGTCGAAGGCAACCGCGTAGCCCCTCTCAACCAGACGCCGGAGGTCGTCGTTATGATTGACCAGTTTCTGAAACACTGAAGGTCATTCCTTCTCTGACCTTGACGGTGCCGCCCGGAGAGAGCGTGCCCTCGGGCTTGCCGCGGGGGCCGTCCTTGTATCTCACCGTGTAGGTGATTTCGGGGTGCTGCGGGTAGTCCGGCACTTCGAGGGTGACCACCTGCGCATAGCTGATGTACTCCTCGGGCCACTCGTGGGGAGTGCCGTCCACGATGATCGTGACCTTCTTGTGGTCCTCCACATCAAGGATGTCGTGCTTACGGTCTTCGGCTACCATTGGTTAGCCTCCTTCGCTGAGGTCAAGGTCTTGGATGGGACCTACGGCCTCCCGGTGGAGACCGCACTTAGCATATTAGCTAAGCCGCTAATAATATGCAACCACCTGCGTACAGGCTGGTGCCGTACGGCGGCGATCTCAGTCCAGGCGCGCACCAAGGCGTTGTCCTGTGTCAGTTCCGGCCGCGTCGGGCGTGTCCCAGCGCAAGCGTCATCACCTTGGGCACCTGCGACGAACGCCTGTGCCGGCCGTGCGGTCAGCCCGCCCTCCAAGGCCGCGCAGTCCACCAAGAACGGGCTCTCACAGCCATCGCGGCGCATCCGTCGCTGCGATGGCATCAGCGTCACCGACCACCCCGACGCCTCCTAGTCGTAGATCTTGTCGCGGCGGTCATGGAAACTGTGGTACCGGAACCCGCCGCTGGGGCAGCGCAGCCGTCTCAGCGTCGACTCGACGCCCACCACAAGGCGCGCCGTGGTGTATTCCACCACCCCAAGCACACGGTTCTGCGGCAGCCGCACAGGCATGAGATCGCAGGCCCATCAGGCCCTCGTGGACCTGTGGAATCTGACATCACCGATGCCAACAGGGCCTAGACCCTCAGACCGCCGGCTCAACTGAGGCTACTGGGGGCTCGCGGCAGGTCTCATGGGCTGCCTTGGCGGCTGCTAGAGCAACTGCTCTTTCCTGGTGTTGCACAGGTCGAGACGGTAGCGGGCGGCTTCGGCAGATACACAATAGTGCTCGACGACAATCGCCCGTGAGAGTTCACGGTACTCCTGCTCAAGGATCAGGAGTCCCCGAGCGGGCATCAGCAGGGCAGCGGCGAATGCATTGGCCTGCCACTCAGTGTCCCGATAGGCCTCGTGTTCGACCCCTTGGCCACCCCGCTGGAGCGCGGCCTGTTGCATCTTGGGCATCTGAGCCAAGCGCACAAGCTGGTCAGTATGCAACACGCAGTGTCCCAGCTCGTGGGCAACGAAGAACCCGCCACGTGGGTGACCCGTCTCCAACCAGTCGTAGGTTACGAGCGACGCCAGAACCTCAATGACGCCGCGGTCCCTGTCATACCTCGCATACCCCTCAGAGTCACTGAGCTCAATCACACCGCCATGAATCGGGATATTCCGGCCGCTCCCGTCCTGCACCTCCATGTCGAGGCCGTCGAACAACTGCAGCGTATCGATCGCCTCAGTCGGAGAGTAGTTGAGCAGGTCGCGAACGTAAGCAGCAATCCTCTCCAGCCTCTCGTAGCTGTAGCCGCAGTCTGCTCGTATTCCCGAGAGTCCCTGCCACATCGCCATGCCCCCTATTCGGAATCCTTGAGGATGCGTCTGATCTTCTTGAGCTGATCCTCCGTGACGCCGCCACGGGCCAAACCGCTGACAAGATCTCCGACAACTCTGGCCTCTAGTGGTTTGGCCTTGGTGATGTCGTACTCGATGACGCCCTTCTCTACATCCGCCGCAGCAATCAGCGGTGCTGGATCGGCCTCCAACAACCCCGCGACTCTGAGAATACGCTCGTTGCTGAACGGCCTGCGGTTGCCGCGCTCCACATCTGATACATAGACCACCGAGACGTCCAACAGCCTCGCCACATCGCCCAGAGTCATCCCTGCATCTTGCCTGGTCCTTCTGAGGGCTTCTCCGAATCGCTCTGGCATGACCTGTGCCTCCTCTCCGGCTCAGCCGGATTCGGTCAGAAATTAGCCTATTAGCTAAGAGGCCGCGTGGATAAGCGACCATCCACCGGTCGCCGGGTTGTCCAGAGTGGCCTCTCGGATGCCGCAGCGACCGACGACCAGGCAGAGGTCGCTGTTACTATGCGCACACTTGGATTGGAAGAGGTTGATGCAGTGTGGGCTGCGATGAAGCCACTCCGTTGCTGTGTCGTTTCGATGAGCATTCGCTGGGCCGCCATAGGCCTCATGTGCCAAACCGGGCGTGCTTGAGGATCTTGATCCGACTAGTCACGGGAGTTGCCGCTGCTCCGATTCGATGCCTTTGAGGGATAGGGGCGCGGCGGCGGAACGACCCGATCACGCCCACGCGGCCTCGTCCCTAGACGACGGGTCTCGGTACGCACTCGCCGTGTGCCGTCCGCGGGCCGGAGGACCGCGCGAGCTCTACCACGGCCGAGCACAGCCGCCCTCACCCGCACACAAGGAGCAGCTTCACCAAGAACCGGAATCCGGCGGCGCTGAGTGGTGTGTCGCCTGCACCGAGGTACCTGCGGCGTAGCGTGTGCGCATGCCCGGTAGTGATCCGAAGGCGTTGGTGCAGAGGCTGTGGGACTTCTGCGATGTGCTGCGTGACGACGGTCTGTCCTACGGCGACTACCTGGAGCAGCTCACCTACCTATTGTTCTTGAAGATGGCCGATGAGCAGCACGAGCTATTGGGCGGTGAGCGGGTGGTGCCCATCGAGTACGACTGGCAGTCGCTGCTGAGCCGATCGGGGGCTGAGCTCGAAGTTCACTACAGCGCGGCTCTGTCGGAGCTTGGAGCGGGCGATGACATGTTGGGCGTGGTCTTTCACAAGGCCCGTAACCGGATCCAGACGCCGGCCAAGCTGGAGCAGCTCATCAAGGACTTCATCGACAAGCACGAGTGGCTCAGCTACGACGCCGACCTCAAGGGCGCTGCCTACGAGGGCCTGATCGAGAAGACCGCCCAGGAGGGCGCCCGGGGAGCGGGCCAGTACTTCACGCCGAGGGCACTGATATCGGCCATCGTCGATGTCATGCTCCCCGAGCCCGGTCACCGCATCTGTGACCCTGCCTGTGGCACCGGGGGGTTCTTCTTGGGTGCCTACCGGTCGATCATCGATCGGTTCACCCCTCTGGAGCCCGACCAGGTGGCCCACCTGCGCTCAGGGGCGTTCACCGGCTGGGAGATCGCGGATCTGCCCGCCCGGCTGTGTGCCATGAACCTGCTGCTGCACGGCATCGAGAGCCCCGAATCAGACTCGCCGGTACATGTGGACGACGCCCTGCGGGCCGATCCCGGCGAGCGCTTCGACATGGTCCTCACCAACCCGCCGTTTGGCCGGTCCTCGTCAGACAGCTACGAGCGCGAGGACTTCTGGGCCACGACCCGCAACAAGCAGCTCAACTTTGTCCAGCACGTCGTGGGACTGCTCAAGGTCGGCGGAACGGCGGCCGTGGTGGTGCCCGACAACGTGCTCTTCGAAGCTGGCGCCGGAGAGACCATCCGCCGCCGGCTGCTGCACGACTGTGAGGTCCACACCCTGCTGCGCCTGCCCACCGGCATCTTCTACGCCCAGGGCGTGAAGGC
>JAPPBK010000240.1 GCA_026705105.1 Chloroflexota bacterium
AGAGCCCCCCTCTGTCGCTCCGCGACATCTCCCCCCGCGGAGCGGGGGGAGAGACAAATGGCCGCCGCCACAAGCGCTGGGACATTCCCGTCACGCCGTCTGTCGATACCACTGTTGGTCCCCCTCGTCCCGATAGATCGTCGCCTGCTGGCCGTCCGCCTGACTGATCCGGTAGTAGCTGCGATGCATCGGCGTCGGACGCCACCAGAGGTCGAAGCTCCAGCGGTCCTCGATGCTCGACACCTCCTGCCACTCGGTTCCGACTCGCAACGCTCGCGGCTCCTGCGCGGGGCCTTCGCGGACTTCGACGGTGGTTGGCGCGGAGACGGGGCGCATGGCGTCTGAGGCGGCGGGGTCGATCGAGACCTGCACGGTGCGCATTTCGGGGGCCGGATGCCAGGGCGCGACCTCGACCATGCGGTGCAGCGCGTGCCTGCCCTTGAGCCGCGCCTGGAGCTGGCGCTCGGTCTCCAGCAGGCGGCGCTCGCGGTCGGCGCGGAGGTCGGGAAAGAGCGAGAGCTGCACGCCCGAGGCGCCGCTGAGGTTGGTCAGCGTGACGGTCATCGCCTCGACCGGCGCCTGCGGATGCTCGATCTCCAGCCGTCCCTTGACGATCTCCGCCGCGCGCTGCCAGTTCCCCACGCGGCTCTTGAAGTGGAACTCCTTCATCCAGGTCGACGCTTCCGTGGGCGCGTCTTCGAGCGTGCAGACGAGCGTCGCCGAGCCCGCGAAGCGGCCCTGCATCCGCGGCTGCGCGAAGACGCGGGTGAGCAGCGTGTCGACCGCCACGCGCAGCAACTCGAGCGAGGCCGAGGCGGCCGGCAGCGTGACCGTCTCCGTGATCGACTCCTCCGCCACGCGCGGACGCAGCGGCCGCGCGTCGATCCCGCGGCACAACTCCCAGGCGCGCCGGCCCTCGTGCCCGAAGCGGTCCAGCAGCGCGTGCATCTCTTGAGCCGCGACCTCGCCCATCGTGTGCAGCCCCAGCCGGTGCAGGTCGTCAACCAGCTCGGACGGCACGAGCGCCGGGGGCAGCAGGTTGACCGAATGCGGCGCGAGGAAGGCCGCCGCAGCTCTTGCGTCGCGGCCGACCCGGCTGACGCCCGGCGAGCCCCGCGTGCGAGCCGCCGCCAGGGCGGGAAACTTGCCTGCGCCGATCCCGATCCGCGGCTCGAAGTGCGAGGGCACGGCGTGCAGCAGCGCGTCAAGCATCGGCGTCTCGCCGCCGTACATCGCCTCGAGCCCGTCCAGCCCGACGTAGGCGACGCCCAACTCGCCGTCGGCTTCGCCCCCCTCGACGCGGTCGCTAACGTCGTCGAGCGCGGCCAGCAGCCGCTCGAACTCGCGCGCGTAGTGCGGCTCGTCCGCCTCCAGCACGACGGCGTCAGGCTGCAGCGACAGCGCCTGCTCCAGCGTCATCCCGACCTCGACCGCCTCGGCCGCCGGCAGGCAGTCGATCACCACCGGCCGCGAGCCCGAGCGTTCGACGATCAGCCCCGCACGCCCCCACAGCTCCGCCCGCCGCGCCAGCTCAACGCGGGCCCGCAGGTGAGTCACCAAGACGCAGCCGATGGTCGCAGCGTCGCCCATATCCGGTCAGCCTCTCCAAGGGTCGGAGAGTCAGCATAGAGAACGTTAGTTCTGTTCTCAAGCGGGAACCCCGGCGATCCGAGGGGCGCACATAACGGCTCCGCACTGCGCTTCCCCCTCCGGGGGAAGCTGCCGAAGGCTGAAGGGGGTCCCCCAGCCCCCGCTTCACGCGGGGACCCGCTCGGCGCACGATTCGCTGTCTAACAGCCCCGGCGCTCGCATCAGCAGGCTGCCCAGCAAGTCTCGCGACCCCTTGACTCGTCATTCCCGCGAAAGCGGCAATCTCGACCGGGCAGGCAGGGCGACAGATGGAGCGAGATTCCACGCAGAGCCTGGAACAACAGAGCCACGATGGTTCAGCACCTTGCTAGAGGGCACTCTCCAACACCCCCGACCCCGCGTCCCACAACACCGCCCGCCCCTCCACCGCATCCGCCAGCGCCCTCGACGCCTCGGGGTTTCTCGACACACCCGACACCAGCACGACGAACTCCGCTGACTCGGGGACTCCCTTGCGACCGCCGTCCGGCGACATCAGGACCTTTGCCGCCAGTTCGGGGGTGACCTCGTCGCCGAGCTCGGCGCCGGCGATGCGGGCGACGATCTCGGGGCGGTGAACTGATCGGTCGTCCAGGGGGCGGCCCAGGACGGCGGCGCCGATCACTGCGGCGACGACGTCGACGCCGTCGGGGATGACCGGTTCGTGGACTCCGGGGGCCTTGAACGGGCGGCCTCGCGAGCCGTCGGCTTCGACGCCGGTGAGGCTGGCCAGGCCGGCGTCCACGGCGCTGCGCGGCCATGACGGATCGACGCCCAGAACGCGGTCGCGGTCGCCTCGGCCCGAGCCGACCACGGCCGAGGCGCGGCCCCGCGAGCGGATGTCGTCGAGCGCGCCGGCGCGGAACGCGTCGTCGCGGCCGATCGCCAGGGGCAGCGTCCGGCCCTCGGCGGGAATCGTCATCTTGGTCGTGGTCGTGAGCACCGTGAGGCCCTCGCCGCCGGCGGCTTCCCACTCGGCGGCGAGCGCGAAGAGCACCGTCGTCTTGCCGCCGCCGCCGACCGTGGCGAACACGGCCGGGCGGGTAATGCCCAATGCCTCGTGCAGCGGCAAGTTCACGGTTGGCCTCCAGTTTGCAGCGTAAACTCAAGCCATGAGCGAAGCCTGTTCCGTGATCATCCTTGCCGGCGGGTTCGGCCGCCGCCTGGGCCGCGACAAGGCCACCGCGATTGCCGGCGGACGTCCGTTGCTGCACTGGAGCGCCATCGCCGCCGCACAGGTCACGGACGACATCGTCGTCGCCCGACGGCCCGACCAGCAGTTGCCGCCGCTGGAGGTGGTCAACTGGCGGGAGGCCGTTGACTATCGCCACGACCGCGGCCCGCTGGCCGGACTCGAAGCGTCACTGCCGTCAATCAGGCACGACCTGGCCGTCGCCGTGGCCTGCGACATGCCGCTGCTCCAACCCGACCTGCTGCGCGCCGTCGCCGACGCCTGCGGCGGCGTCGAGATCGCGATGCCCTATCTCGACGAGGTGGCTCAACCGTTGCTGGCTGCCTATCGACCTTCTGTTGCCGCACACGCGAGACGGCTGCTCGATGACGGCGACGGTCGAGTGCGGGCGCTGCTGCCGCTGGTGGAGCACAAGCTGCTTGGCGAAGCCGACCTGCGGCGGATCGATCCGGAGTTGGAGTCGTTTACCAACATCAACCGACCGGAAGACCTGACCAGGGTCGAACAGATCCTGAATTCGCGGACCCGGATGGGAACAACGACGAGTAGCTGAAGGGACGATCCGATGGCCATGTACCGCAGAGTCCTGACCGGCCGGGTGGCGCCGGGCAAGCATGGTGAGTTCCTGCGCGCCGTCGAGGCGGCGCTCGATTACCAGGCGGCGCGCGGGATCGAGGCGCAGTTCTCGGTCTGGGACGCGATCACCGGTGCCGCCTCGACTGTTGAGATCGTGGCCGAGTTCGAGGACCTGAAGGAACTCGAACAGTTCGAGGAACTGGCAGCCCAGGATCAGCAGTTCGCCCAGTTGCGCCGCGCGGTGCGCGAGGCGATGGTCTTCGACTCGGCCGAGATCAACATCTACCGCAACCTGGTCTGAGCAGATTGCTCTGAACGAAAGCGGGAATCCCATGGTCCGAGTCGACCCCGAGCGCCAGTCCGAGTACCGCGAGGCCTGGGAGGCCTGGCAGAAGCAGCTCGCCCGCATGCACGAGGTCTTCCTCGAAGGCGAGCCGCTGGAGCCGCCCAAACTCAAGGGCCTGCTCAACCGCGAAGCGCGGGCCAAGCAGCGATACGACGCCGCGCGGCAAGCGCTGCTGGGAATTGGCGGCCTACCCGCCGCTCCCGGCGGCGTTGGACGCATCCCCGCAGCGTCCATAGACTCAGGATCTGATGACGGAT
>JAPPBK010000471.1 GCA_026705105.1 Chloroflexota bacterium
CTAAGCGCGTGCGCGTTCGCCGCGCCGGGGCCGTGGGCCCGTCGCTCGACCCGCGGGCGTTCGCCCTGCGCACAGGCTACTCGCTGCCCGCGAAGGCGAACTCAGACCCCGAGAACTACACCGAGCAGCGCGCCGTGCAGCTGGCGGCGGTGCAGGGCGCGACAGGCTTCCTGGCCCGCACCGCCGCCAGGTCGTCCGTGTACATCGAGCGCAGCGACGACGGCGAGCGGTGGGAGCGCGTCTACACAGACCTGCCCGCGTGGGCCGACGACAGCATGCCGTCGTCGAAGTTCCAGTCGTCGTACCAGATGAAGGCGCACCTGGCCAGGTCGGTGCTGATCGGCGGCGCGGGCTACATCCTCGTCCTCGGCAAGCGCGCGTCGGCCAGGCGCCTGCGCGGGTACCCCGAGCACGTCGTGACGCTCAGCAACGACCGGGTCGACGCGAGCATCCACGGCGGGCGCATCGTCTACCGCGTGTCTGACAGCGACCTGGAGGCGTTCGCGCGCGTCGACCAGACGGGCGACGTGATCGCGCTCCACTACTGGACGTGCGACGCCGACTTCTCGGTCGGCATCTCGCCGCTCGTCGAGACGGCGCCGCCGCTGCGCATCGCGCTGGCGGCCGACGCGCACGCCGAGCTGCTGTTCACACAGGGAGGCCTGCCGCCGTCCCTGCTGGTCGCCAACTCAGGCGCGCTGTCGAGCGAGTACCAAGACACGATCAAGCAGTACTACGACGCGCAGCGCCGCGACCCCGAGCAGCGGCACCGGCCGCTGCTGCTGGAAGGCGAGTGGCAGTGGCTGTCGACCTTCGTGTCGCCAGACCAGATGCAGCTGCTCGACGCACGCAAGTTCGGGTGGGCCGCCGTATCGGCACTGTACGGCGTGCCGCCCCCGTTCATGGGCGCCCCAGACGCGATATCGCTGGGGACCGGCGTGCGCCAGCTGTTCCGCTTCGCCATGGCGAGCTCGGTCGAGCCGCTGCTCGGGGCTATGTCCAACGCGTTCACCCAGCTGCTGCCCGACGACTACCGCGCGAGGTTCGTGCCCGAGCAGCTGCTCGAGCTGGAGCCGCTGGAGAAGGCCCGCTACTACGAGCGGGCGCTGGCGGCCGGCTGGATGACCGTGAACGAGATACGCCGCCGCGAAGGCCTGTCCGACCTGCCCGGCGGCAACATCGCCGCGCAGCCGTACGCGCCCGACAAGCGCGAGCGCGGCGACTCCGACAGCGGCAAAGAGCAGGGTGAAGAGAACTTCGTCGAAGAGGCGGTATAGTCCTGCCTATGGACGACCAGGCGTACTACGCGACAGGGACGCTGCGGGCGGACGAGCCGCTCGCGGCCGACGAAGACGCGCCGCCGCAGCTGCGCGTCTCTGGCACTGCGGTCGACTACGACCGGGTCGCGTACTTCTCCCCGCGCGACCGCGTCGCGCTGAAGCCGGGGTCGGCCGCAGCCAACTTGGCCAAGCGGCAACAGTCGTCGCAGCGCGACGTGCTGGCGCTGCTGGGGCACGACCCTGCGAGAGTCGTCGGCCGCACGGGCAACGGGTCGCTCCGCTTCAACGACACGCCCGCCGGCCTCATGTACGAGCTCGACCTCGACCCGGCCGACCCCGAGTCGGCGAGCGTCTACGCGAAGGTCAAGAACGGCAACCTGTCGGCGGCGTCGATCGGGTTCATCGTCAAGGACGCCGAAGACGCCAAGCTCGCAGACAACTCGCCCGACGCCAAGGAGCCCGGCGCAGAGGTCGACGTCGAGTACGCGTCTGAAGTCGACGTGTTCGAAGTGTCGCTGGTGGCGCACGGCGCGATGGGCGGCGCGACGGCATTGGCGGCTTCTGCCATGGTAGAGGGTATGATCACTTCTGATGAGGACGCTGCCAGTGCCGACACTGCTCTCGAGAGCGAGGCCGAGGCGCCGCCGGAGCCATCTCTTGCAGACGACAGTCCCACATGGGGCGAAGCCGCTGAAGAGTGGCACAGAGCCGGTATATTCAACCGAGGAACCCTCATAGGAGGATAGATGTCTGAGACACAGACCCTGATCGACGGGCTGCACGAGCGGCGCGAGGGACTTCGCGCCGAGATCGCCAAGCTCGTCGAGACCGAGAACGAGCGGGTGCTCAGCGAGTCTGGCGACAGCGCGCTGACCCTCAGCGAGCCCATGTCGGCCGACGCGCTCGAGAAGCACCGCCGCCTCGTGGCGGCCTGGGACCAGGCCAGCGAGCAGCTCCGCGTCCTCGAGGACACGGCCGACCAAGACCGCGCCGACAGGGAGAAGGAAGAGCTCCTCGCCAAGGCGCCGACCGAGCGCGAGCGCCAGGCCAAGGTCGACTTCCAGGCCGTCAAGGACCTGCTCGCCGCAGGCACTGGCGACTACCGCGCCAAGCGCATCCCCGACGGCGGCACGGACCGGACGCTCGAGTTCACGCAGCCGCTCATCCTGCGCGACCCCACGACAGGCAGGAACACGGTGCACTCGACGCCTGCGGTGTTCGGCAACGACGGCGCTGTCGACGAGCACGCGTCGTGGCGGGCCGCCGAGATCATCGCGGCCGACCGGCGCGCCGACTTCAACCTGGCGTCCGGCGAGCGCGTGCGGCACGCGATCACAGACATCGACAACGACACGGTCGGCTCGCTGCCTGAGATCGCGCGGGATCTGTACAGGTACCTGATCATCCGCAACACCGTCGCCCAGTACTGCACGATCATCCAGACTGCGGGCGTGAACGACGTGAACATCCCGCGCCGTACCACCGTCCCGAAGGCGACGATCATCGGCAACAGGAAGGACTACGGCCAGTCGCACGCGATCGCCGAGCAGAACAGCGGGTTCGGCTACATCACGCTGCGCGCGATGAAGTACGCGTTCTACACCGGCGCGAGCTTCGAGGCGCTGCGCGACCTGACCCCGTGGTCGCTGGCCGCTCAGATCGTCGAAGACGGCGGCATCGGGCTCGCGAACGGGATGGGCGAGCACATCGTCAACGGCACAGGGCCGACGAGCAGCGACGGCGACGGCTCCGAGCCGACCGGCATCTTGAAGGCCACCGAGAAGTCCGCCCAGTCGGTGACGCTCACCAAGAAGCTGGCCGAGGCGTTCAACAGCTCCGACCAGGCCAAGCGCTTCATCGCGCGGGACGTCTTCGAGCCGATGAAGGTGCTCGACCAGGCGTACGGCAACGCGCCCAACCTGATGTTCCTGATGAACTTCGCGACCTACGTCGACCTCGTCACCCTGACGACTGTCGAGGGCAACCCGGTGTTCTTCGACCAGGCGACGGCCGCCGGGGGCGCGGACCTCCGCAGGCGGAGCATCGGCAGCATACCCGTCCACTACGACCAGAACATGCCCGCCCAAGCCGCGACCAAGACCGCGTGGGTGTTCGGCGACCTCAAGGGCCACGTCGTGCGCTACGCCGGCGGCCCGAGGGTCGACCGCAGCGACCAGGTGCGCTTCTTGAACGACGACATCGTCTGGCGGTTCGTCCACCACTGCGACGCGGGCCAGATCGACCCGAACGCGATGAAGCGCGCCGTCTGGCCGTCCGCATAAGGAGGCATCGTGGCCGATGCGCAAGAAGAGACGCAAGCCGAAGAAGTAGCGCCGGCGCCGAAGCGCGTCAAGCCGAAGAAGGCCGACAGCGTGCTCGTGCCGCTCAACTTCTGCTACGTGCGCGGCGACGTGCCCGGCCTCGTGGAGGCCGCCCCGAACACCGGGCTGCGCATCCCGTGGCCCCGCGTCAGGGACATCGCGCCCGCCAGCGGGCACAACGTCGTCAAGGCTGCGATGCCGGCCGACGTGCTCGAGTCGTGCAACCTGTACGGCGCTGTCGTCGACACCGGCGAAGAGGCCGGCGAGCTGTGGCTGCACAACGCCTCGAAGCTCGGGGCAGAGGTCGTCGGTAAGAACATCGACCTGTGGAACGAGCAGCGATCTGCGGAGCCGGTGAGACCGAGATCATCTCGGTGCTCATCCGCGCCTACGCCG
>JAPPBK010000358.1 GCA_026705105.1 Chloroflexota bacterium
GACGCAGGAATCGACCGCCCGCCGTACCCGGTGTGATCGGGGACACTACTTCGATGAACGAGTCTCCGATCGGCATGAGGAAGTTGTGCAGGCCGAATCGGCCCACACCGGGATCCCGGTGACAGACCTCCAGCCCGAAGACGCCCCGCAGGTGCGCCTCGATCATGTCCAGGTCCTCAGCCACCAGGCATATCTGCCGCATCCTCAACATGATCCACCGCCTCTCATCGATCTTCTCTCACCCCGCAAAGCGGGGGAAATGCCACAGCCCTTACTCCATCTCTCCCCCCCCTCTACAGGAGAGATGCCGTAGTCCTTACTCCATCTCTCCCCCCGCTCTACAGGAGAGATGCCATAGTCCTTACTCAATCTCTCCCCCCGCTCTGCGGGGGGAGATGTCCCGTAGGGACAGAGGGGGGCTCACCTGCCGGTGAACACCGGGCGCCGCTTCTCCACGAACGCCCGTCGCGCCTCGATCGAGTCCTCCGACTCGCCTACCCGACGCATCCGTTCCGCCTCACGCCGGACCGCCTCCGACAAAGGAATCGTGAATGCGTCGTTGAGGTTGTTCTTGATCTCCGCGATCGCGCCCGGGTGCGAGTCGCGCATCTGCGCGGCAACCTGGAGCACGTTGGGCATCAGTTCCTCGGGATCGAACACGCCGTTGGCGAGCCCCAGTGACATCGCCTCCTGCGCGTTCACGCGATCCGGCAGCAGGTACATCTCGCGAGCCTTGCCCATGCCTACCAGTCGCGGCAGGAGCCAGGTACCGCCGAAGTCCCCCGAGAATCCAACCTTGAGAAACGCCGTGTAGAGGTATGCCGTCGTCGACATGTAGCGCAGGTCGCAGGCCAGGGTGATCGAGCAGCCCGCGCCCGCCGCGCCGCCGTTGATCGCCGCAATCGTCGGCTTCGGCATCTGGTGCAGCAACACCGAGGCGCGTTCCTGATTGGTCAGCGAGTAGATGCTCTGCTGAAGGTTCTTGATATCGCCCCGCCCGGTGTCCTTGAGGTCGCCGCCGGCGCAGAAGAGACGGCCCGCGCCGGTCAGAATCACGACCCGAACATCGCTGTCGGCTGCCGCCGCCTCGCAAGCAAGCGGCAGTTCATTGAGCATCGTCCCGTTCAACGCATTCAGCGACTCAGGCCGATTCAACGTGATCGTGCAGATGCCGTCCTCGATCTCATAGAGCAGGGTTTCGTACATCGAGCAGTCCTTCAGCTTGGCTGCGGTGGTCTTCGTCGTAGGGCTCAGTCTACCCGCCGCGCACCCGACCAATATGCCGCGATTCTCATGCGCTGGCGTAGACTGACTGAAATGCTCACGATCACCGCTGCACTGCCCTGGGAAACCAAGGCCGCGAGAGCCGGCCAGGCCATCGCCGGTCGCGGCCGGGTGCGCCTCGTCACCTCGGGCGTCGGTCCCACGCGCGCCAGGGACGCCGCTGAAGCGGCCGTTGAACGGCACGAACCGTCGCAGGTGATCAGCATCGGCGTCGCCGGCGGCCTGACCAACAACCTGCGACGTCCCTCGATTACGATCCCGATCAGCATCATCCGCCAGAGCGACGGCGCGCGCTTCGCGCCCGACGAAGAGCTGCGCAAGCAGATCGTGCGTTTGCTCAACCAGGCCGATATCTTTTGGCAATCGGTCACCAGCATCACCACCGAAGAGATTCTGTTCACCCGACCGGAGAAGCGCGAAGCCGCGGAAACCGGCGCCGAAATCGTCCAGATGGAGGACGCCGAGTGGGCCGACGTCTGCCGTCAGGCCGACGTGCCCTTCGCCTCAATCCGAGTCGTCATGGACGCCCTGGACGACGACATCCCCAACGAAGTCGTGCAGTGGCGGGGCAAGCCGTCGGCGCTCGACATCGCCGTCGGTGCGATCCGCCGGCCCAGCCTGCTGCCCGAACTGCTCTCGCTCGGCATCCAGCGCCAATCCGCTATTCAAGAACTCGAACGCGCGATGACGCTGATCATCCCCGCGATGACGCCCGACCTGATCAGCGCCGACTCCGCGTGACCGCGGTGAGCACACCGTGACCCATGCGCTCGTCACCGGCGCGAACGGCTTCATCGGCGCACACGTCGTTCGCGCTGCGCTTGACGCCGGCATCCAGGTGCGCGCGATGGTACGCCGGGACAGCGACCAACGCAGCCTCGACGGACTGCCGATTGAGATCGTCCACGGAGACCTGACCAACACGTCGTCCGTCGAACGCGCCCTGGCCGGTATCGACACCCTGTTCAACGTCGCCGCCCGCTACGACCTCAGCCGCCGGGCGAGACGCGACGCTTATCGCGTCAACGTCGATGGCGCCAGGCAACTCATGCACGCCGCGCTACGGGCACAGGTCGATCGGGTCGTCCACACGTCCTCCGTCGCCGCCATTGGACCGCCGACCGATCCCGCCCGGCCGGCCGACGAGCGTCAGTGGGCGCAGGTCGAGGACGCGCCAGGTCCCTACGAGGAAACCAAGATCCTGAGCGAGCGAATCGTCCATGAACTCGTCGCCGACGAGTCGCTGCCGGCAGTCTGCGTCTTGCCGACTGCGCCCATCGGTCCGCTCGACCTCAAGCCCACGCCGACCGGCCGCCTGATCCGCGACGCCGCCAACGGCTCGATGCCCGCCTACATCCGCAGCGCGGGACTCAACGTCGTGCACGTTCGGGACGTCGCGATCGGCCACATCAACGCGGCGACCATGGGCCGCGTCGGTGAGCGCTACATCCTCGGTCACTGCGAGGGCAATCTTTCGCTGCATGAGATCATTCAACGCGCAGCATCCTTTGGGGGCGGTTCGCCTCCACGAATTCCGTTCCCATCAACTGTGGCCTTCGCGGCTGCCCTGATCGATGAGTTTCTGCTCAGCGCTTTGACCAGACAGCAGCCACGGGCGACTATTGCGGGAGTCCGACTCGCCCGCCAACGGCAGTTCTTCGATTGCCGCAAGGCGATCGAAGAACTGCAGTTGCCGCAGACCGGTCTGGACGAGACATTCAACGAAGCGGTGACCTGGTTTCAGAAAGTCAGTCAATGAACGCTCAATCAACCCCACCGGTGGTCCTGATCACCGGAGCCAACAGCGGCATCGGCAAGGCCGCCGCGACCGAGCTTGCCCGTCGCGGATGGCAAGTCTTCGCGGCCTCCCGCTCTCGCGAGCGCGGTCAAGCCGCCGTCTCCGAGATACAGAGGGACAGCGGCTCGATCGCCGTCGAACTCCTGGAGCTCGACCTCACCTCGTTCGCCTCGGTGCGACAGGCCGTCGATCAGCTGTTGCAGCGCACTGAGCGTCTCGATGTCCTCGTCAACAACGCCGGCCTCACGCTCAACGAGCGGCGACTCACCGGCGACGGCCTCGAGACCATGATGCAGACGAATCACCTCTCGCCCGTCCTGCTCACCTCGCTGCTGCTGCCGAAGCTGCTCGAGTCGGACGATGCCCTCGTCGTCAACGTCAGCTCGCGCGTCTACGAGCGCGTCGACGCGATGCCGCTGGACGACCTCAACTTCGAGCACTACTGGGGAGGAATCCGACCGTATTGCGCGACCAAGCTGGCCAACATCCTCTTCACCAACGAGCTGCACCGACGCACGCACGACCTCGGGCTGGCGACATTCTCGGTCCACCCCGGCGTTGTCGCGACCAACTTCGCACAGAACTTTCCCGCGCCCATGCGGGCGGGCCTCAAGCTCCTGCGACCGTTGCTGCGCAGTCCCGTACAGGGCGCAGCGCCGGTTGTCGAGCTGGTCGTCGAACCGGAACGACGCGCCGACGCCGGCGAGTACTTCGACCGCCACACTCTGACGCAGCAGCAACCACACGCGAGCGACCGTGATGCGGCCGCGCGCCTCTGGGAACTGTCCAACCAGATTACCGGAGCGGAGTGGCCGGCCTCATGACAAGCTCAAGCCGCGAAGACCTGATCGCCGCGCTGCGACGCCCGTCACGCGGGCGGTGTCGTCCAGCAGGAACGAGACACCGATCCGGAC
>JAPPBK010000429.1 GCA_026705105.1 Chloroflexota bacterium
CCCGACGGCAATGGCGTCGAACTCTACGTCGACGGCTCCGATGTCTGGAAGACCGACCCGCAAGCCGTCGCCGGCGGCGTCCCGCTGGAGCTGTAGGCCGTCTAGCGGCGGCGCATCAGCTCATAAATGTTGTCGCGGTTGCCAACGGCTTGGATGGCAATGTGTCGGGCGTCATCGTCGATTCGATAGATGATGCGCATGCGACCTACACGAGACGACCATCGAGTCGGTCTACCCCTGAGTTGCTTCGACTGAGGTCCACGAGGTGCCTCAGCGATTTGACGAATTCGCTCGCGGACTCGCTTGCGCTCCTGCGCGCTCAAGCGGCGCAGTTGCCGTCGCGCCAGAGGTTCATACTCATGCTCGTAGGCCATGATTGAGGCGTGGACACTTAAGCGTCGAGCGGGCCGAACTCGGCTTCAATCGCCGCCTCCGTCACCATCGGCAGTCCCTGTTCAATCCGCTCCGCTTCGGCCATCGCCGCCAGCGTCAGCAGGCCCGCTTCCTCCCAGTCATCCTCGGTCCACTCTTCGACCGGTGGGAACTTGTCCATGTCGAGGACGTCGAAGTTCACCAACTCCAGTCGCGGGTCCACGGTCTTCTGCTTCGCCATCCGTCTGCGCCTCAATCCTGATCACCCATTCTAGACGCCGAGACTACCCTGCACTGCGCAGGAGGCTGCGATGATCCAGAGCTTCGGCGCGACGCTCGAGGAACGCGAGGCATTGCTCGCGGACGCCCGACGGATTGCGCCGGCGATCCGCGCGGCGGCGGATGAGATCGAGGCGGCCCGGCAGTTGCCTGAGCACGTGGTCGACCTGCTCAAGAGCATCGGCGCGTTTCGGCTGATTCAGCCGCGGTGGCTGGGCGGACACGCAGCCGATCCGGTCACCCAGATCCTGTTCATCGCCGAGATTGCCAAGGCCGACGCGTCGGCGGGATGGTGCGTAATGATTGGCTGCGACAGCGGCTTTGTCTCGCGCGGGGTGGATCGCGATCTGGCGATGCAAATGTTCGCCGATCGCGATGCGGCATCGTGCGGCGGCGCATTTCCACCGGGCGCCGCGCAGCGCGTCGAGGGCGGCTACGTCGCCAATGGACGCTGGCCCTACATGAGCGGCATTACTCACTCGACCTGGGCGCAGTTCGCCTGTCGGCTGGTCGACGACGGCGGCGCGCCCGTCACACCCGCGCAGATGCTGCGCTTCGTCGTCCATGTCAGCGACCTGACCGTTCACGACACCTGGCACACGTCCGGGATGTGCGGCACCGGCAGCCATGACGCGGAGGCCGTCGACCTGTTCATCCCGGACGAGCGCATGCTGCCCGAGCGGGACCTGGGCCGTTCGGGTCTGGACGACCCGCTCAGCCACCTGTCCTGGCTGCTGCCCAAGCACATGGGCGTGCCGCTGGGCCTGACCCAGGGCGCGCACGAGGAAGTGATGGCGATTGCCCAAGAGCGTGTCGCGATGCGCGGGGCGCTGCGCGACGATCCGCTGATGCAGTCCACGCTGGGCGAGACGGCTGCGCGAGTCGCGTCCTGCCGCGCCTACGCGCTGGCAGCCGCCGACGACGCCTGGCGGGAATGCTGCGAGACGGATGAACTCTCGGAAGTCACCCGCGCCCGGTTGCGGCTGGCGATCACGCACGTCCACCAGGAGTCGGCCCGGGTGATGGAGCGGCTCTACTCGGTCGCGGGTTCCACCGCGCTGTACAGCGAGCGCTCCACGCTTGGCCGCCGCCTGCGCGACATGCAGGCGATGAATCAGCACGTCGTGCTCGGCGCATCCAACTACGCCGCAGCCGCCCGCGTCCTGCTAGGCCTCAAGCCCGCCGCGCCGTTCTGGTAGCGCCGCACCGCGTTCAAGCAACATCCTGCGACAGCCGCTTGCGAAGCTGCGCCATCGTCCCGGACCCCTTGCGCACATTGCAGGTGCGACAGAGCAGCTGCACGTTCGGCCATGTGTGGAGTCCGCCTCGGGATTTGGGCTTGATGTGGTCCAAATCCATTAGGTCGGCAAACTCCGGCGGGAAGTGTCGTTCGCATCCGTTGCAGATGCCACTCTGCTGCTCGTAGAGCCGCTGCTTAACGGCCTCCTTTGGCAGGCTGAGATCGATGGGCATTTCACCGACCAATGCCGACGAATCAGTGCGCTCAGGGACATCGGTACGGTGAACTGGGTCGTGGTAAGGAATGCCAAAGTTGGTCTGGCCGGTCTCGTTCTGCATGGTTTGAATTCTGTCGTCGCACAGGAGCACTGCCAACTCAGAGACATCGATTCCGATCCAGCGTCGACCAAGCTTCTCTGCTGCGACACACGCAGTCGCACATCCACAGAACGGATCCAAGACAGCGTCTCCGGGCCTGCTGCTAGCAGTGACTATCCGCTCAAGTAGGGCAAGAGGCTTCTGGGTCGGATAGCCCGTAAGCTCGCTCCGCCACGCCGAGACGTTTGAGAGAAATCCATCTGCCCACCAGTCCGTTGGGACTTTTCCGAGATCGTGCCTCTTCTCCGCAGCGCGAAAGTCCACCGGCGACGTACGATGCAAGCCTCTCGCTGGCGTGAACGCTGCCGTGTAAGGCAATCGCAGATCATCTGCATTGAAGCTCGCATCATTGGACTTGACATAGAACAGAATGGTGTCGTGCTTCCGCTTGAACCACCGCTTGACGTTTCCGGGGCCGGTGTAGCACCAGACGATTTCATTGCGGAAGTGTTGGCGTCCGAAGAGCGAGTCCAGGAGCAGCTTGAGATAGTGGCTCGCCGTGGGGTCGCAATGCAGGTAGATGCTGCCCGTCGGTTTCAACACCCGGTGCATCTCGACCAGGCGCATGGCCATGAAGGCGAGATAGGCGCCCATCTCTTCTCCGGCGGTGGATTCGGCCGTCTCAACGACCGCCCGGATCGGCGACTCGATGTGGAGGGCATTCAGCCACTGACGCTTGACGCTCGTGGCCAGCGTCTCGCCTTCCGCTTCGGCGAGGTCGTCCCAGGCCCAGATGTCGTTGAAGGATGCACCCTCGGCGTCGGAGCCGATTGGGGCGTGCCACTGCTTGCCCGTGTTGAACGGCGGATCGAGGTAAATCAGGTCGATGGTCTCGGAGTCGATTCCACGGAGCACGGGGAGATTGTCCGCCGTGAAGATCGTGCGGTTGGTCGGCTGTGCGCCGGCGGCGACGGTCTGCCCGCTCATCGGAAGTGAGAACAGCAAGCCCAACCTTGCGGTCGGGCGGTGCAATCAGAGTGGTCAGGCGGTCGCGGTTGGGTTCGAGTGAGCGGCGTGCGGCGGTTCGGGTCGGTCGAGACGCATCGGTTCATCCTCTCGCTGTCTGGCAAGAGGGAAGCTAACGCTGGGAGACCGCAGGGGCAAATCTCGTCGAATCTGACATACTTAGCGGGCCAGGCAGCATCACTCAGAAAACGCGCTCACTGTTGAGTCGCTGTGTCGCTGAGCCCCCTTCGTGGCGTTTTCTGAGGCATTGGTCGCTGTCTGGCAACACGGCCGGTTCACCTTTGCCAGGGAGGGGGCTCTTGCCGATCCTCGACTCAAGACCGGGTGCGCTGCCGTTCAACACCCGAATCGCACTCTTGGCCTTCCAAAGGACCAGACGTGGCTACTCCTCAAGTTCGGTGACGACCTCGATCAGTGGACTCTTGGATAGGCTCTTATCGTGAGTGACCAACGGAACGCCAAGCAGCAACGCGCCCGCAGCTACCCACCCGTCAGCTGCATCAATGCGTGGGCCCTGATTCCGTCGGTGCCGGCGGATTGATGCCGCCCGAACGCGAACGTGGCAGGCTTCCAGCTCTTCCGACCAATGGATAATCTCATAGCTGCTCAGCAAGTACTCGAATCGGGCATGATCCCAATCCTGCGTCTCTCGTCCTACACGCAGTTCTACGACAGTCTGAAAGCAGATTGCCACAGGTCGATCTTCCAGATGGGGTCGATACTGCTCAGCCA
>JAPPBK010000455.1 GCA_026705105.1 Chloroflexota bacterium
AACCAGCGACCGAGCGGTTATGAGCCGCCTGCTCTGACCCCTGAGCTACCGGCCCGGGATGCTCTGATTGTATCGAGCCGTCGGCTACGATCCGCGCATGCGACGTCGGACCAAACCACGTCGGACCAAATCATGTCGGGCGGCGTCGGGACTGCTGATCGCGCTGGCGGCGCTGATCGTGATGGCCTGTGGGCCAACCCAGGACTTTGACACGCCAAACGACGGCGGCGTGATCGCGCCGGCCGTCGAGCGGCCTGCCGAGATCGATCGGTTCCTGCAGCTCCCGGACGGCGTCGCCTACATCGATTTCCCCTGGTCGGAGGTCGAAGTCGAACGCGCGACCGGAACTCTGACCGTGGGCGTGCTGATCGCCAACACGTCCGAGCGGCGGTCGCGCGGGATGATGTACCGCAGCGGACTACCCGAGCGAAGCGGGATGATCTTCATCTGGGAGAACACCCGCGCGCAAACCGGCGGGTTCTGGAACCCGAATGTGCCCATCGATCTCGACGTGGCCTGGCTCGACGCCGACGGTTCGATCATGGAGTTCACCGTGTTGATTGCCGGCGACCGGACGATCAAGGCGCCCCAGGAGCCGTACTACTTCGTAATGGAGATGCCGCGCGGCCGATTCGCGGCGCTTGGCATCGAGCATGGCGATCGCGTCGTGATTCCGCCGACGCTGCTGCCCCGCTAGTCGAGTAAGCAACGCGCTTACCCAACGACACGACGAAGTCATCGTGATCATCGTGATCATCGTGATCATCGTGATCATCGTGATATTGTGGCGCTGAGCTAGAGGGCTTCCGATCACGCGGCCCATTCGAACGGAGCGGAATCATGAAGCGAGTTTTGGGGATTGGTGCAGTGCTCGCGGCGTTGGCGGCAATCGCCCGCGTTGTGATGGGACGACGTCGCGACGCGGAGGATGAAGCGTAGCCGGCTCTCTGGTCCTGGCACTGGATTCCGGTACGTCCTCGAGCCGTGCGCTCGCCTGGGACGAACAGGGGCGAGTCGTTGCGCTCGCGCAGCGGACTTTACCCTCGCGCTATCCGAAGCCGGGCTGGATTGAGCAGTCGGGCGAAGAGATCTTCCAGTCGCAGCTCGACGCGGCGCGCGAAGTGGTGCGCGCAGTCGGAGTTGGACAGATCCGCTGCGTCGCACTGGCGAACCAGCGAGAAACCTCGCTGATCTGGGATCGCGCAACGCGTGAGCCGATTGGCCCTGCGGTCGTCTGGCAGTGCCGACGGACCGCAGATGCGGCGGCCGATCTGCTTGTCGCTCACGGCGACGATGTGCGCCAACGATCGGGTTTGCGCCCGGACGCGTACTTCTCCGGTCTGAAGTTTGCCTGGCTACTCGATCGTGTACCCGGTTCGAGAGATCGCGCGGCGCAGGGCGATCTGATCGCGGGAACGGTTGATTGCTGGCTGCTGGCCAACCTCACCGACGGCGACGTGTTCGCGACGGATCGGACGAACGCGTCTCGGACGATGCTCTGGAGTCTGACCGCGCGACACTGGGACGCGGACCTCTGCGCGTGGCAGCGGGTTCCTGAAGCGATGTTGCCGGAAGTGCGACCCAGCGCACACGAGTACGGGCATACGGCGCCATCGCTGTTCGGCGCCCCGCTGCCCATCCTGGCAGTCGCCGGCGATCAACAGGCGGCGCTCTACGGACACGGCATTCAGGAACAGGGCCGCGCCAAGTGCACATACGGCACCGGTGCCTTCATCCTGACGCATGCGGGAGCGTCAGTCGAAACAGCCTCGCCGCCGCCGGGCCTGCTGCTGACCGCCTCGGCAGACGGCGGATTGGCATACGAGGGTGGTGTGTTCACCGCCGGCTCGGTGGTCCAGTGGCTGCGCGACGAGCTGCGGCTGGCGGCCTCGGCGCCGGAGATCTCCGCAATGGCGGAGGCGGCTGAGTCGTCTCAAGGCGTCGTGTTGATACCGGCACTCGCCGGACTCGGATCGCCGCACTGGGACCCGGACGCTCGGGGTGCGATTCTGGGGATCACGCGCGGCACGACGGCGGGAGAGATCGCTCGCGCGGCGCTGGAGTCGATCGCGTTTCGCGTGCGCGAGGTGGTCGAGGCGATGGAGGCGGAACAAGGCAAGATCGACGAGTTGCGAGTCGACGGAGGCATGTCGTCCAGCGACACGCTGCTGCAGATCCAGTCGAACGCGCTGCAGCGGCCCGTGATCCGGCCGGCGATCCAGGAGACCACCGCGCTGGGCGCGGCGCGGCTCGCCGCGGAGACGGCAGGAGGCTCCCTCGATATCTCGGATGCCGAGCAGCGCTTCGAACCGACCGCCGAACTTGAGCGGGAGTTCGATCGCTGGTCATCGGCCCGCCGGGCGGTTCAACGCATCAGCGCCAACTGAATACACTCCAGTCCATGACCACGCCGGATTACGACGTCATCATCATCGGCGGCGGGATCAACGGCGCGGCCGCTGCGTCATCGGTGGCTGCGCGCGGTTACCGGACGCTGGTCCTGGAGCAGGACGATTTCGCCTCCGGCACGACCTCGGCGTCCACCAAGTTGATCCACGGCGGTCTGCGCTACCTCGAGACCGGCGATGCGAGGTTGGTGCATGAGTCCCTGCAGTCGCGCGAGAAACTGCTGCGCGAACGCTCGCACCTGGTCCGTCCGATGGGCTTCATCTTGCCTGTGTATCAGGGCGATCCTCGGCCACCCTGGTACATCCGCTCAGGTCTGGCGCTCTACGACCTGCTCTCGCCGCGCAAGGTGTCTCCGTGGCACTCCTCGTTTTCCCGGCGAGAACTGCAGCGCTTCGAACCGTCGATTTCCACCGACCAGATGCGCGCCGCCTATCTCTACTACGACGCCCAGGTCTGGTCTCCGGAACGCCTGACGCTGGAGTATCTCGCCGAAGCCCGCGGCTCGGGGGCGGATCTGCGTAACCACTCGGCGGTCGATTACATCATCGTTGACGGCGGACGGGCTCGGGGCGTGGACTTTCACGACGTGCTGACGGGGCGGCGCTCCACGGCTTCGGGCAGGCTCGTGATTAACGCTGCCGGGCCATGGGTCGATGCAGTGCTCGATGCCACCGGCAGATCGCTGCAGAGGCGGATCGGCGGGACGCGGGGCTCGCACCTGGTGGTGGACCTCGAGGGTCGGGGTCCGAAGCACGCCGTGCTGGCCAGCGCCCAGTCGGATGGCCGCCCGATGTTCGTTACCCCTTGGCTGGATCATCACATCATCGGCACGACCGACGTGCGCGACGACGGGGACCCGTCGGATGTACGCGCGGCCGGGTGGGAGATCGACTACCTGATCGCGGAGGCGGCACGACTATTGCCCGGACTGGGCATTGAACATCGCAACGCGCTCTACGCCTATTCCGGAGTTCGGCCGCTCGCGCGGGCGGGAGAAGGTGTGTTTGAAGGGGCAATCTCACGCCGCTCATTTCTGGTCGATCACGCAAGGGAAGGCGTCCAGCGGCTGCTCTCGATCGTCGGAGGCAAACTCACTACCGCATCAGCGCTGGGCACAAAAGTCAGCACGGCGGTTGCCCAGCAGATCGGGCGTCCGCGGGCGCGCGGTATCGCTGCCTTGCCCGAGATACCAACAAGTCGAGCGGTGTTCCTGCCGCCAGAAACACATGAGCATCTGCGCATGGTCTACGGGCAGCGCGCGCCTCAGGTCGCCGCCTACGCCGCATCGGACCCGGCGCTGGCCGAGCCGATCTCCGGCCGCCACCGAGACATCGGCGCGCAGGTCTCGTACGCCGTCGCGCACGAGCACGCGCGTACGGTCGCCGATGTATTGCTGCGCCGCACCATCGTCGGGCTGACCAAGGATCTCGGCCGCAGCGCGGCGGCGACTACGGCGGCGATCATGGCGAAACGGCTGGGTTGGTCCGACGAAGTGCGAGACCAGGCCGTGCGCGACTACTTCGCCGAGTTGCACCGAAGTTATGTCGTAC
>JAPPBK010000149.1 GCA_026705105.1 Chloroflexota bacterium
GGTCGAGAAGCTGCGCGATCTCTACCTCTCGAGTCTCGGCATCGTGGTCAGCAACAAGGCCCGGGACGCGTTCATCAGCTTGGGGCTCGAGCACGAGGAGTTCGATCAGGCAGCGGCCGAGATACTGGCCAGGATCGAGCCCGTGGCGAGGGCGAACTACGGCATCGAGGTCATGCGGGCCGGCGTCGTCGAGTACACGCTGCCGCAGGAGAACCGGCCCAGCGTGATCCAGCGCATGGTCTCGGAGCGTGCGCGGATCGCAGCGCGCTACCGCGCCGAGGGCGAGGAGGCGGCGATGCGCATCGAGGCGCTCGCGGTCAGCGAACACGAGAAGCTGGTGGCCGAGGCGCATGCGGAGGCCACCGTGATCCTGGGCGAGGCGGAGGCCGAAGCGATGGCGTTGCTTGGCGAGGCGTATCGCGAGGACCCGGAGTTCTACCAGTTCATTCGCGCCCTCGATAGCTACGACCTGATCATCGACGAGAACACGACGCTGATGCTCCCGGCGGACAACGAGTTGTTCAGGTATCTGGACAGTGGGGAGATTCCCGACATGGCATCGGGACGCGACGAATGACCGAGGGCCCGATTCCGCCCGACCACCGCGCCCCCAGCACGCGCGCGATCCACGCATCGTTCGACTTCGTAGGTCGCCACTGGCGCCGGATTCTGTCGATTGCGGCTGCAGTCCTGATCGCCGGAGTGCTCGCCAGCGGCTTGTACGTGGTGAAGAAGGAGGAGCAGGGCGTCCGCATGCGGTTCGGGAAGGTGGTCGACGCCGAAATCGGCCCGGGCGTGCACTACCGCTTGCCGGTCGCGGAGGCGGTGCACATCCGGCCGGTGAAGCGGATCGCGCGTCGCGAAATCGCCAGCAAGAGCGGCGATACGGTTAACTTCACGATTCTGTCGGGGGATACGAACCTGCTGGAAGTGGATGTCGCGGTTCAGTACCGGATCAACAACCTAGAGAGCTACCTGTTCGCGGCGTCGGAGCCGGAGAAGCTCTTGACGGTGCTGGTCCGGGAGGGTCTCGTCGATGCCATCGGCCAGAACTTCATCGACCTGATCTTCACGAGCAACCGCAGCATCATCGAGCATCACTTGTTCGAGGACGCGGCGGAGCGCGTGGCAGCCTACGGCATCGGGCTCGAACTGGCGGCGTTGACCATCGTCGACGTGCGCCCCATCGACGAGACGTTGGCGGCGTTCCGGGACGTCAACGATGCCATCGCCGAACGCGCGCAGGCGGAGAGCGAAGCGAACCGCAAGCGCGAGCGCTTCCTGGCACGCAGCCGCGGGCAGGCCGAGGCGCTGGTGCTGACGGCCAAGGCGAGAGCCGACGAGCGGGTCAAACAGGCGCGGAGCGCGGCGGGGGCGTTCACGGCGTTGCTCACCGAGTACCGCAGCCGCCCGGCGCAGGTGGCCATCACCCGCTATTGGCAGCGCATGCGGACGATCTTCGCGGAAGCGAGCCTTGCGGCCGTGAATCCCGGTAACGCGTCGACAATCGACATCAACATGATCGACGGTGCGGGCGCTGGGCCGGCCGCCCTCGCGGTCGGGGCACCCCCGACCGCCCGCGGTCGGGTCGAAGACCGGGCATTGGCCGCGTCCACGGCGAGGCGGGATCTGCACCCGGGCCGGGACGTCGAGTTGGAGCAGCTGACGATGGACGGTCGGTTCCACGACCGCCGGTCGGAACGCGATCATGTGGCTGCCGCGAGTCCCCGGTCGCTGATCTTCGACTCGCCGTCGATTTTCGAACATGGACACATCGGGCGCGAGGGACCGGTGCTGGAACGACCGCCCGAGCAGCAGCCGCTCGTCGAGACGATTCCCGAGGAACAGCAGAAATCCGGCGCCGGCAAAGGAACGGGGAATGGGGGGTAGCGCAAGCGGATCCGCCGTCCCGTCGGGCAGCGGGTTCGGTCCAAGGCCTCGGTCGGAATTGCCGCCCGGACTGCCAAGGCGAAAGATCCGCAGTTTCGCCTGCCGACTGCCGGGGCTCCTGGCGGCGAGCTTGCTGTACGCCGTTTCCTCCACGGCCACGCCCGGGGTGACCCAGGATGCGTTCGTGTTCGGCCAGAGCGCGGGTCTTTCCGGGCCCAACGAGTGGCTCGGGATCCACTACCGCGCGGGCATCCTCGCCGCGTTCGGGGAGAGCAACTCGCACGGTGGCGTCGACGGTCGGAGACTGGAACTGATCGCGCTGGACGACCGCTACGAGCCCGAGCATGCGGCGGCGAACGCGGAGCGGTTCGTGGCGGAGAACGACGTGCTAGCCGTCGTCGGGGGTGTCGGCACGCCCACGGCGGCCCGCATTGCGCCGGTGCTGCGCACGGCCGGTATTCCGTTCATCGGCCATGTGACCGGTGCGGACTTCCTTCACGACGCCGGGCGTTTCCCGAACGTCATCAACCTCCGCGCAAGCTATCTGGACGAGGTCCGGACCTTGGTGGAGCACATCGTCCGGGAGAGCGGCCATCGGCGGACCCGAGCCATGGCGGCCGACGGGGCTCGCATGGGGATTATCTACCAGGACGACGCATTCGGTCGGTCGGTGATGCGGAGCTATCTGAAGGCGCTGGCGGAACACGGCATCCCCCTCCTTGCGAAGACCGCGTACTCGCGCAACACCCATGCCGTGCACGCCAGCCTTTTCGGTCTCGCCAAGGCGGATCTTGACGCGATCCTGCTCGTGGGCACCTATTCCGCCAACGGGGAGATCATCAACCTGGCGAACTCGCTCGGCCACGACTACACGATGGCGAACCTGTCGTTTGCGGTGTCGTACGAACTCCGGCGCATCGTCGAGGCGCCGAGCGACCGGATTCTGGTCACCGAGGTGGTGCCGAGCCCGCACGACCCCGACAGCGCACTCGCGGCGAGTTTCCGGCGCGCCATGGAATCGTTCCCGACGCCGGGCGGCGCGGCCGTGAACGAATTGTCCCTCGAGGGCTACCTGCTCGGTCGCTATCTGGTGTCGACCCTTACGCGCATGGACGGAATCTACACGCGGGAGTCGTTCATGACTCACGCGAAGCCTCGTGAGCCCGTGCGGATTGACGACTGGACGGTCGCCTTCGATCCGGGGTCCAACGCCGGTTCCAGCTATGTGCGGCTGACCCATTTGCAGAGCGGTCAGGCGGTTGCGGAGTCGCTTGGGGAGAAGGCGCGTTGAAGCGGCTGGACGAGTTCGCCGCGGAGGAAACCGGCGAGGAATGGCTGCGCGAACTCTACAAGGTGGTGGCCCAGCGCCGGGGGGTCATGTTCCGGCTGATCACCGAGTCGACTCGCCTGCTACTGCTCGGCAACGCCGGCGGCGCCGGGCTGATCATCGGGCTCATGAGCGCGGCGGGGGGCGGTGAGGAAGCGGCGTACCACTGGATTGCGCTCTTGACGCTGGTCGTGTTCGGCGTCGGCGTTCTGGCGTCGGCACTGACGATGATCCTCGTGGCCTTGGTGGCGATCCGGGAGGCGCACGGCGCCGAGACCGGACTCAAGCGGTTCGTGGACGGCGAGATCGACCGGTCGGAGGTGATGTTCGTCGTGGAGGAGCAGACCTTCCGGATCGCGGACTTCGCGACCGTCTCGGGAGTTGCCAGCGCCGTGTGCTTCATGGCGGGCGGGCTGGCCGGCATCGTGCTGCTCACGCTGTTCTTCTAGCCGGGACAGGCGGCAAAGGCCATGGCCGCGTCTCCGCCGGTTTTGCTCACTGCCTATGCGGCCGCGATTTTCCTGGCGTCCGTGGCCGGAGGAAGGCTCTCCGAATACGGTGCGATGACGCACCGGCGTACCCAGATCGTGATGAGCTTCGTCGCGGGCTTCATCCTCGGGATCGCCGTTTTCCACCTTCTGCCCCATGGCATGGAGCGGATTCCCGGACCGGACAACCTGGAGAGCGCGGCGTTGTGGATCATGATCG
>JAPPBK010000336.1 GCA_026705105.1 Chloroflexota bacterium
CCGGTGAACTTGGGCTCTCTACGCTCGACGAAGGACTGCACGCCTTCGATCCGATCGAACGAGTTCTGCACCAGCGGCAGCACGCCGCCGGAGAGTTCGAGCGCCGATTCGTAGTCGAGATTCGCCGTCCGGTAGGCCATCAGCTTGCCCACCTTCTGACCGATCGGCGGACCGTTCTCAACCTCCTGCGCGAATTCCCGCAGGCGCTCCTGAAAGTCCTCGGGCTCGACGAGGTGGTTGCTCACGCCCGCCTCGTGGCCTTCCTCGGCGCTCATGAAGCGTCCGGTGAACATCAGCTCCATCGCCTTGCGCCAGCCGATGATCTTGGGAATCGCCCAGAACCCGCCGAGATCCGCGTACAGCCCGCGTTTCACGTAGGCGACCTGGTAGCGCGCGTTCTTCGATGCGACCAGCAGGTCTGATAGACATGCCATGTCGAATCCCGCCCCCACGCAGGCGCCGTTGACGCCGGCGATCACCGGGATATCCAGCCGCCGCAACTCGGCGAACGTCTTTGTCTCGTAGCGGAAGTTGAGCCGCTGGCCCTCGTTGTCGGGATGTCCCTCCGGCGCTGGATTGCCTACCAGCGGGTCGGGATTGTCGTCCCAGAAGTCGATCCCCCGCGCGCCGCCGCCGTGATCCATCCCGGCGCAGAATCCCCGGCCCTTGCCCGTGATCACCAGCACGCGGGCGCTGCGATCCATGCGGATCCTGGTGAGCACGTCGTACATCTCCGCGAGCATCGGAAACGTCAGCGCGTTCAGCTTCTCCGGTCGGTTGAACTCCATCCAGATCGTGCCGTCCTGCGACCCCGTACGCTCCACTGTGATGTACTCGTATGCCATGTCGTTGCTCCTGGTCTGTACTGTCGAACGGGACTACTGGAAGTGCGGCATCACGTCGTTGGTGAAGCGCAGGAAAGAATCGTGCGAGAAGGGCGAGGCGATCAGATAGTCGAGATCGATGTTCTCGCGAAGCTCTTCGATCCGGTCGATCACCTTGGACGCACTGCCGTGGATCACCACCTGGTTCGCATAGCGGTCGATGCGGTCGTCCACCGACATTTGTCGAGTCGGACTCGAGTTGCCGCTGACCTTCTCGTTGGCGTAGGAACCAATCGTCCATTGCGCCCCGTTGATCGCGATCTGCTCGGCTTCCTCGTCCGTTTCCGCCACCGCGATCAGGCGGGCCATGGGAATGACCCGATCCTCGGTCTCCTGGCCGTAGCTCTTGAGCGCCGTGAAGTAGTTGCGGCGTTTGTCGCCCAACTCCTCGTGCGTGGCATGCGGGTCCATCAGGATCGAGTAGCCCTGTCGGGCCGCCCAGTCGATCGCGTCCGGACCTCCGGCGGCGACCCAGAATGGCGGTGTCGGCTGCTGGTACGGCTTGGGCAGCACCTCAATCTCATCGAAGTCGAAGTAATCCCCATGCCAGGTGATCCGCTCCTGTCGCCAGGCTTCCAACACGACCTGCACCGACTCCCGGAAGCGCGGGTACGACTCCTCAAACTCGACGCCGAAGACGCGAAACTCCATGCGGTCGAATCCGCGTCCCGCACCCCAGTTGACGCGGCCGCCCGAGAGGATGTCGAGCAGCGCCACTTCCTCCGCGATCCGCAGCGGGTGGTAGAAGGAGGCCAGCGTCACCGCCGTGCCGATGCGGATGTGCTTGGTTCGCCCGGCCACGTGCATGCCCATCAGGTGGACCGATGGGCAGACCGAGTAGGTAGAGAAGTGGTGCTCAGCCAGCCAGACGCAGTCGTAGCCCGACTCGTCCATGATGTCGATGCGGTTCAGCGCCCGGTCGTACACGGTCGGTAGCGGCACCCGCCGTCCGGGCCAGCTAAAGAACTGGAGCACGCCAAACTTCATCGGATCACGCCCGGCCGACATGCGCACAGGGTAGCGGCATGTCCGTTCGCCTCAGTCGTCCCGCTTGCGCCGCACGGTCACGCCCGAGAGCGCTTCCAACACCACCCGATTGCCCAGCAGCGCCGTCACGTCCGACTGGTCGTAGGCCGGCGCGACCTCGACTACGTCCATGCCCAGCAGATTCGACTCCGTTCCGATCCGCCGCACCGCGTCGAGCAGCTGCCGCGAGGTCAGACCGCCCGACTCCGGCGTCCCCGTGCCCGGCGCCATGCCCGGATCGACCACGTCTACATCGACCGAGAGAAACACGCCGTCGCAGTCGTCGGACGCTCGCTCCAACGCTTCCGTCAGACACGCGTCGAGCCCGCGCTCGACGACCTCGGTCATCTCGTACCAGCGCATGCGCTGCTCCGCCATCCATTCCAGGATCGGCGGATCCGGCCAGTAGCCGCGCAGCCCGATCTGCAGGAACCGGTCGCCGCGGATCGCGCCGCTCAGGATCAGCCGCCGCATCGGCGTCCCGTGACCCCACAGGCCGCCCTCCGAGTCGCCCGTGTCGGCGTGCGCGTCAAAGTGAATCAGCGCCACGCGACCAAGGCCGTGATGCTTGGCCACGCCCTGCGCCGTCGCGTACGTGATCGTGTGATCACCGCCCAGCACGACCGGGATCGCGCCCGCCTCCGCCACCTGCCGGCACGCCTCCATCAGCCGCTCCAGACCGCCCTCGCTGTCGAGCTGCGGCATGTTGACGTCGCCCACATCAACCACACCCAGCTCGCCCAACGGATCGACCCGCAGCGCCAGGTGCGGTCGATAACCGCTGTGCGGCAGGTAGTCGGTGCCGCGAATCGCCTGCGGACCGAAGCGCGCGCCGGGCCGGTAGCTCGTCCCCGCGTCGAACGGTGCGCCCACGATCACCGCTTGCGCGCCGGCCAATGACTGAGGATCGCGCAGGCTCGCGTGCGGCACGCCGAGAAAGGTATGGCCCGGCCCGTAGCGGTTCGGCGGCCGCGTCCTGCCGTGCGCCTCCGCGTAGGACTTGGGAAGCTCCCGCTCGTCGGACATCGGCTCTGCCTTCCGCTCTAACCCAGGGCGGTACCTAGAATGGTATCCAGCGTGTCCCAGGGGAGAGACAAGGCAGGGCCGGTGGCGGACATCGAGACAACCGCGAACGAGCAACTCTCCGACCTGCGCTCGGCGCTCGCAGACCTGCCCCGGCGGCGGTCACAGGCGCTGCCCGCGCTGCACGAAGTTGACCACGTCTACGGCTACCTCGACAGCGCCGCCCTGGAAGAGGTCGCCCGCTGGATCCACATGCCCCGAGCCGAGCTGTTCGCCGTCGCGACCAGCTACACGGAGTTCCGTTGGGCGCCGCTCGCACCCGAGGCCGTCCGCGTCTGCCGCGGACTCACCTGCCGCATCGCCGCCGGCGATGCCCCGCTCGAGGGCGAGGATCACGAGTGCATGTTCCTCTGCGCCGCCGCCGACCGCGAACCCATCACCGTGCGGGGAACCGGGCGTCTCGAAAGCTCGCTCGACACCTCGGTCTTCGACGCCGCGCGGGCGCTGGTTCCCGGTGGCGAATCGCGGGTCACGGTCCGCCGCAGCGCCGATCCGCCGGACTGGCGCGGTTGGCAAGCGGCGACGCGGCTCAGTCCCTCCGACGCGCTCGGTCTCGTCGAGCGCGCCGGACTGCTCGGACGCGGCGGCGCGTACTTCCCCGTACATCTCAAGTGGGGCGGCGCAGTCGACGCCTCGGCCCGCAACGGACAGCCCTATCTCGTTGCCAACGGCGAGGAGGGCGAACCCGGCACCTTCAAGGACCGCTGGCTGATGGAGTCGGATCCTCAGCGCATCCTCGAAGGCATCCGCATCGCCTGCTACGTCATCGGTGCAGCCCACGCCTTCTGGTACATCAACGGCATGGCCGACCGCTCCGCCGCCGCTGCTCAGTCGGCGATCACTGCGGCGACATCCGCCGGTCTGCTTGACGGACTGACCGTCGAGATCCGACGCGGCGCGGGAGGCTATGTCTCCGCCGAGGACCC
>JAPPBK010000023.1 GCA_026705105.1 Chloroflexota bacterium
ACTAGCGTCATGCGCTGGTAGGCGGACAATCCGACTGCGTTGGCCGCCTCGGTCTGTCCGCGCGGCAGCGCCTGGATGCTGCCGCGCACGATCTCGGCGTTGAACGCGCCGGTGTAGAGCGTGAGCCCGATCGTCAGTGCGGCGAACTCTGGCCTGATGACCATGCCCTCCAGGTAGCGAGTGCCTTCCACGTAGGGCCGGTCGATGCTGACCGGCAGGCCCAGCACGATGAAGGTGACCAGCGCGCCGACGGCGAAGATGCCGAACGCCCAGCGGTTGGCGTACTGAGGTTGGCCGGTCGCGCGCTCGCGATCCTGGCGCTGCCGCCGCACGGTCATCGCGACGGCCCCGATCGCAATCAGCAGCGCAACCCAGACGCCAACGAACCAGTCAGGCGCGCCCCACAGTCCACCATCGGGCACGGGCCAGGGAATCGCCATGCCGCGGTTGGAGATGAAGGCGAAGTCGCCGATGTTAAGAACCTCCTGGATGATCGGCGCCCCGACGAGAAAGATCGCGTAGACCAGCACAACCTGGACCAGGAGCGGGGTGTTGCGGAAGACTTCGACGTAGAGCATCGCCATCCGCGCAACCAGCCAGTTGGAGGACAAGCGAGAAACGCCGACGACGATACCGACGACGGTCGAGAGCAAGATCGCGACGAAGACCACGCGCAGCGACGCCCACACGCCGACGAGGTACATCGTGATCCGCGAATTAGTGACTCCATCGATATCGATCAGCCATTGATTGGCGACCTTGAAGGCAGCCGGGTCGCTGAGGAACCCGAATCCGAACTCGCGCAGGTTCAGCGCGTCGTAGACGTACCAGAAGAGCAGCCCGGTGGCGGCCACGTACAGGCCCTGCTGCAGCAGGCGGCGAAACCCGCGCCGATAGAACAGCGGCACAGACCCAGACAGCGTGGGTCCGCCCGACGTAGGCGATGGCGGCGCGGGCGCTTGTGCGGACATCTCTATCCGATCGCTGTCTGGATCAACGACGCAACCTCGCCACAGGCTAGCGGAGAGTCCGGGCCTGTAGAGCGAGTTGACGAACAGGTGAAATCGGCTACGTAGCGGGACAATGCAAAGGGGCCGCCTGGGAAGGCGGCCCCTCTGGGTGCTTTCCGAGTGTGGTCGGTTTAGCGGTACGGCAGTGCGTACATGATGCCGCCCTCGCCGGGACCACAGTCGACTGCCTCGCTCGGCAGCGGCCGTGCGAGCGCGTTCAAGGTGCAGTCACGCGGGATCGCATCGCCGATTTCTCGGTCGTAGATCTCGCCGTAGTTGCCCACTGCCGCGATGGCGCGCTGGATGAACTGCGCATCCACAACATCGAAGCCGAGCGTCGAGACCGAACCACCCTCGAACGGGACGCCGAGCAGTCGGGCGACCTCGGTGTTCGGCGGGTTCGCCGCGTTGGCGGCCACGTTGGCCTGGGTGAGTCCGATTTCCTCGGCGCGGATCAGACCGTGAACGACCCAGTTGACGACGTCTTTCCAGTCGCTGTCGTAGTCGCGCACGCCAGGAGCCAGCGGCTCCTTGGAGATGATCTGCGGGAGAATCTTGTAGTCGTCGGCGTTGTCGCGCACGACGATGCGGGAGGCGAGGTCGGAGGCGTCGGCGGTCAGCACGTCACAGCGGCCCTCGAAGAAGGCGGCGGCGACATCCTGGCTCAGACCACCGGTCGGCTCGTAATCGAGTCCGATGTCGGTGAAGTGGTCGGCCACGTTCTGCTCGGTGGTCGTACCGGTCTGGACACAGATGGCAGCGTTGGCCATGTCGCGGGTCGAGTTGATGCCCGAATCCTTGCGCACCGCGAAGCCCTGGCCGGTGTAGAAGGTGGTCTGGGCGAAGTCGACGTCAAGTTCCATGTCGCGGGAGCTGGTGATCGTCGTGGTGCGGATCAGGATGTCGATCTGGCCGTCGGCGAGCAGCTCGAAGCGTGTCGAGGCGTCGGACGCGTCGATGTACTCGACTGCGTCGGCATCCTTGAGCACGGCCGCGGCAATCGCCTTGCAGAACTCGATGTCGAATCCGGTCACGTTGCCGTCTTCGTCGCGGTTACCGAACAGCGGCTGAGTCTGCTTGACGCCGCACTTGAGCATGCCGCGGTCCATGATCAGCTGCAGCGTGTTGCCGCGCGGCTCACCGGAGACCTGCGCCGCCGGCTGGTCTTGATCCTGCTGCTGCGTCTGCTGCTCGACCGCCTGGGCCTGCTGCTGATCCTCATCCGAGGTACAGGCGCCAATCACGGCTCCTGCCACCAGCGCCGCGCCTGCAAACAGCAGGGCGCTTACGAGGCGGCGTCCTTTCAAACTCGGCAATCTCATTCTCCAGTCCCTTCCTTGAACCGGGCCGCTCACTGCCGGAGCTCAGCCCACTCGCTCACGTGCGGAGTATACACACTGAAGGTACACAGCGCGACACACATACCATCCGATTCGACCGATTAGCGATTCGACTCGGCAACCTCGAATTTGAACAGCCGGGCGGCGTTGAGACCAAGAATCTTGGCCCGCTCCTCGTCGCTCAGATCGCCCATCGTGCGCTCGATTGCCGCGGCCGAGTGCGGCCACGAGCCCTCGTGGTGCGGGTAGTCGTTGGCCCAGAGCAGGTTGTCGACCAGGTCGTACTTGCGGGCCAGGTCAATGCCCGGTCCGTCGTCCTGGAACGAACCGAAGCAATGGGCCCGGTAGTAATCCGAGGGCAGGCCTTCGAGCTTGGGGAAGGCCCACATGTGGTGCTTGTGGTACGCCTCGTCCATCGCCGTCATCGCCCAGGGAATCCAGCCGATGCCCGCCTCGATCGTGCCGGCGCTCAGGTCGGGGAAACGCTGGAAGACGCCCGAAGCGCACATGTTGATGATCGGTTCCATCGTCATCGCCAGCGAGTGGAAGACGTAGTTGGTCACTGCGCCGCCGTTGCCGCGCGCGCCGCGCGGGTCGCGCCCGGTCGAGACGTGGAACGTGATCGGCAGACCGGTCTCCTCGACCGCCGCCCAGAGCGGGTCGAACTCAGGCAGGTTGTAGTTGCGCGAGTCCTCGCCTGTCGGACCCCAGACCGGCTTGGCCGGAAAGGAGAAACCGCGGAAGCCGCGCTCGGCCGAGCGCTGAACCTCGGCGATCGCGCCGGGGATGTCGCCGGTCGCGACGCAGGCCAGCGGCGAGGAACGATCATAGACGTCGCCGAAGGTCTCCCAGGCCCAGTCGTTCCAGGCGCTGCACATCGCGTTGGCAAAGACCGGATCGGAGGTCGCCCACATCGATAGCCCCTTGTTGGGGAAGATGATCTCGGCGTCGACGCCGTCGCGGTCCATGTCGCGGAAGCGTTCCTCGGGGAAGGCGTTGCCGTGCTTGTCGCGAACCAGGTCCTCGCCGGCCAGCTTGAGATCACGGATCTTGGTTGGGCGGTGACCCTCGGTCACCTGCCAGCGGACGCCGTCTTCGTCGACCTCGATGCGCGGCAACCGGTGTCGGTACTGTTCGTCGACGCGACGCTCCCAGAGGTCAACCGGCTCATGCACGTGGCAGTCGGCCGAGACCATGAAGTACTTGTTCGGGTCGTCCGGCCGCGCGGTCCGGATCCACCCCTCGATACCCGGAGTCGTCGTGCGATGCTCGGGAACCTCATATCCAACCGGGTCGGCCGACGCTCGTTCAGCGGTAACCATGCACATTTCCTTCCCGACGGGCCCACGCCCGCCGTCTCTGGATCGATAGCCAGAGTCTAACTGAGTCCCTACAGGCGGGACAGATCCAACCGCGAGTACGGACCGGGATGGTCGTAGTCGAGCGAGATTGTCTCGATCAGACCGTTGGCCGGTAGCGGCAGATCGATGTACTCGGGATCCAGACCCTCTGAGGGCCAGAAGCGGAGCCGAACTCCGACCGCCTCTTGAGGCTGC
>JAPPBK010000285.1 GCA_026705105.1 Chloroflexota bacterium
AGACGTAGATGATGTCCTCTCTGATCTCCTTCAGCGCGTCGTAGTCGTAGCCCCAGGAGCGCAGCACGCCGGACGAGAAGTTCTCGGTCACACAGTCCGATATCCCGACCAGCCGCTCGAACAGCTCGCGGCCCTTCTCCGTCTTGATGTTCAGCGTGATCCCCAGTTTGCCCACATTGTGATTGTTGAACGGGCCGCCGAGCTCGGGGCCGCGCCGGTCGTCGACATAGGGCGGCATGCCGCGCAGGATGTCCCAGCGGCCGTGATTCGTCGGATCCTCGATTCGGATCACTTCCGCGCCGAAAGCGGCCATGTACTTGGTCGCGCCCGCGCCGGCCAACTGGCCGGTGAAGTCGCAGATGCGCAGATGTGAGAGCGCCTGGCTCTTGACGTGATGGGGCATCGTCCTACTCCTCCAGCGGAAGTCTAACTGGCGGATACGCTGTGACCCGCAATAGGAACTGCCCCCCTCTGCCTTCGGCATCTCCCCCCGCGCAGCGGGGGGAGATGGGATTGTGAAGGCGTTCGGCATCTTCTCCTGCGGAGCAGGGGGGGGGAGGGAATCTGCAAGGAGCATCACTATGGCCAAAGTCGCCTTCATCACCGGCGCCAGCCGAGGAATCGGCAAGCAGCTCGCACAGGACTTTGCGATCGCCGGCTACGACATCGCCGCCGTCGCCCGCTCGACCGCCGACACGCCGACAAAGCTGCCCGGCACCGTCAACGAGACCGCCCAGCTTGTCGAAGAGGCGGGACAGCAGTGCCTGCCGATCGGCGCCAACCTGGCCAAGGTCGAAGACCTCGACGCGGCCGTGGCTCAGACCTATGACCGCTTCGGCCGCATCGACGTGCTGATCAACAATGCCGCCATCGCACCGCCCGGCCTGGCGCTCGAATCCGGGCGTCACCTCTGGGGACTCGCGGTCGAGATCAACGTCAACGCGCCCTTCTACCTGACCCACGCCATCGCGCCGAAAATGGCTGAAGCAGACGGCGGCGCGGTGATCAACATCGGCTCCGGCGCCGCCGTCAGTCCCGACTTCGGCCGCGCCAGCTACACGACCACCAAGCGCGCCCTGGAGGCGATGTCCGAGTCGCTGGCCAGCGATCTCAAGGGCACGGGCGTCTCCGTCAACTGCCTGCGACTCGAACTCTCCGTCTGGAGCGAGGGCTACGCCTTCACGCTCGGCGAGCGGGCCAAGGAAATGGACTTCGAAGACCCGATCATCATGTCCGACGCCTGCCTCTGGATGGTCGCCCAGGGTCCCGATTGGACCGGCCGCATCGTCACCATCGCCGATCTCCGCAAATACGGCGCCGTCCGCCCCCGAACCCGCAAACAGTTCGACGAGTAGATCACCCAGCCCCTGCCTCACGCAGGGGCCCGCTCGGTCCCCTCTCCCCCCGCGCAAGCGGGGGGAGATGCCGAAGGCAGAGGGGGGCACGGGATCAAGCCCCACTCCCGCTCGACGCCTGCGGCTTGGCCATGGTGTGCAGCCGGAACGCCAGCTGTGACTGCTCGCGGCCATGCAGCAGACGCCAGACCGCGGCGGACACGCCGCCGGCCCCGATCAGAATCACCAGCAGCAGTCCGAACGACGCTTGGAAGCCGACCGCGTCGGCGACCGCGCCCGTCTGCGGCACGACCAATGCCACCACCAGCGCCGCCGAGAGTTGGAACATGGATAGCACCGTGGCCCGCTGGTCGGACGGGATCCGACGGTTGATGTAGCCCGTCGCGATCGGCCGCGTGAGGCCGCGAATCACCGACAGCAGCCCAATCGCGCCTACGACCCAGAGCGAGTCCCACAGCGTCGGCGCCAGCAGGACGATCGCGCCGACCGCCATCGGGATCAGCAGCGATCGGCGTTCCCCAAGCCGAGCGGCCAGCCAGGCCGCCAACAACGATCCGACGACCATGCCTGCCACCGGCGACATCATCAGGCCCGAATAGGCAAATCCCGCATCGACCCCGCTGCTCGGATTGACGCCGTGGTGGACCACGAACGGCTGCAGCAGGAAGTCCCCCGAGGTCATGATCACGCCCGACAGCACCGTCGCCAGCAGGATGTACCAGAGCAAGAGCTTGCTCCGCCAGATCACGAGCACACCGCCGAGCATGTTGCCCAGCACGCTCTGGCGCGGCGTCGCGCTCGCGCCGTTCCGGCTCGACGGGACGCCGGAGAACTCCGCCTCGCTGCGCGGCGGCTCGCGCAGGAACAGGGCGATTGAGCCGGCCAGTCCCATGAACACCGCGCCCAGCAGGATCGTGCCCGTGTAGCCGATCAGCGCCACCAGCGGACCGCCCAACAGTGTCGCGACAAGCATCGAGCCGAACGCCAGCGCGTCCGAACGCCCAATGTGCTTCTCGTACTCCTTCGTCCGCCCGAGTTGGCGCAGCGTGTCGTAGATCAGCGCGTGGCCGGCGCCCGAGTACATCGTGATCGCCACCGCCATCGTCAGATAGGCGGCCAGCAGCACGACATACGTGGAGCTGAAGGCGAAGACGACCGAGCCCAGGCAGAGCATCGCCCCGCCCAGCGCCAGCGAAACCCGCCGTCCCCAGCGATCGGCGACCGCGCCGGTCGGCACCTCGGCGGCGACCACCGTGACCCAGAAGATCGCCTCGATCGAGCCGATCTGGGTCAGGCTCATGCCTCGGAACTCTTGCAGGTAGATGACCCAGATCGGCATCCAGATCAGGAACCCGCTGACGCCGTGAAACAGGTAGTAGGCGGGAATGTTGCGCGCCAGCCGCCGCAACCGCCGCCGCTCCGCATCCGTCGTCACAGAACCCAGACCAACGCTCGACATTCCGCTCAGAGTCTAGACCCCGGCTCGCAGATTACTCAGTACATTTGAGCCATACAGCCTCAGTGCGGAGCGGGCATGACAACCTCCCGACACACCCCCGATGAACGATTTCGTCGCGATCCTCGCGACTGGCGACGCTTCAGGTGGGGCTACGTCGGCCACAACGGTCAGGGTCTCGCCGTGTGCGCAGGTCTCGGCTTTGCCGCGCTCCCGCTCCTCGCCTGGCAGGTGGCCCTGGCTCATCTGCACCGGCGTGACCGGTGGCCTTCGGTGGCGCCGCGGACAGCCCGCTACTCGGTAGGCGACCAGGAGAGATTGATCTGGAACGACGTTGACGCCTCGGCGACATCCTCGCCGTTCACCGTTGCAACGACATCGATGCTGTAGGCGCCGGCAGTGCAGCCGCTGGCGAGGTTCACGGTTCGCTCGATCGACTCCCCGAGCTCGGGAATGTCGTCCTCAGCGATCGTTTGGACGGCGCCCATGTGCGCGCCCTCGCAAGTGTCCTGATCGTTGCCGTCGCTGGTGACGTCTGCTCGCCAGGCCGAGGTCGCCGTCACTGGTTGCGGGACCGGTAAACACGGCGCCGGCCTGGCTTGCGGCGCGCCGGCCAGGTCTGGGTCGCTCGAATCCGCAGTCCGACCCGACGACCGTGCGGCTCTGAGCGCTCGCCCCAAGCAGCTAGGAACGCTGTCAGGTCCAGTCCCGTGGCCGAATCGGGAGATTACACAGCAGGATTCGGTAGGAGTTCTGGCAAACTCAGTACGAGTTCTACTGAACTTGCACGGCACTCTGCGTGAAACTATTCAGCGTTTGGCCGATTCATGCTCACCGGCCGGCGGCGGCGCGGCGCTTGCCCGTCCCGCGGCTGGAGACGACGGCCCTAGACCGTGCGGCGGGATGCAGAGCGACAAGCGGTGGCGCAGAGTCTGGTCGATCGGCGCGGACGGATGGAAGAGGCCCGAGGCTGGGCGCGAGTCGAGGTCGGTACAACCTGACATTCGCACGCCCGTGCGCCCGACTGCCCCCCCCCCCCCCCCCCCCCCCCCCCCCCCCCCGCCCCCCCCGCCCCCCCCCCC
>JAPPBK010000125.1 GCA_026705105.1 Chloroflexota bacterium
CCCCGTATAGGCTCTGCCGCACTTCACCGGAACTCGGGGTATCCTGCACACTGTTGTGTGTCCGAGTGCTTGCAAATCCTGGGATGAACCATGACGACTAGCGCAGCGCGACCGCCGATGCGCCCGGATGAAATGCAGTCCGACCAGCATGTGGTCTGCCGAGACCTGTTCAAGATCTACAAGATCGCCGACCTCGAAGTCGTCGCCCTACGCGGCCTCGACCTGACCGTAGGTCGCGGCGAGGTACTGGCGATTGTCGGCGCCTCCGGCTCGGGCAAGTCCACGCTGCTCAACGTGCTCGCCGGACTGGATATCCCCTCGGCCGGGCAGGCCTACGTCAACCAGGCCGACCTCCTGGCGCTGACCGAACAGGAACTGGTCGACTACCGGCGCGAAGAGGTCGGCTTTGTCTGGCAGCAGACGGGCCGCAACCTGATTCCCTATCTCTCCGCGCAACAGAACATCGAAGTGCCGATGATTCTCGCCGGCCGTTCCCGCAAACACGCGCGCGAACGCTCGATGCAGCTGCTCCAGGCGGTCGGACTGATGGACAAGCGCAAGCAGCGGCCCGATCAGCTCTCCGGCGGCGAGCAGCAGCGCGTTTCCATCGGCGTGGCGCTGTCCAACGATCCCCCGCTGCTCCTGGCCGACGAGCCGACCGGTGAGTTGGACACGCACACTTCGGAAGAGATCTTCCATCTCTTCCGCAGCCTTTCCAACCAGTTCGGGCTGACGATCATCATCGTGACCCACGATCCTGCCATCGCGGCCCGCGTCGATCGTGTCGTGGCGATCCGCGACGGCACGATCGCGACCGAAACGGTGCGGCGCGTCGAACGGGCCGGTACCGAAATCTCCGAAGTCGTACACGAGGAGTTCGCGGTCGTGGATGGCGCCGGTCGGCTGCAGATCCCGAAGCCGCTGTTGGACCAGGTCGCCCTGGGTCGCCGCGCCTACGTGGACTCGCGCGAAGGCCGGATCATCATCACGCCGGCGCACGAAGCCGACGCGGGCGACGAGGAGGCGGAGCGCTGATGACCACCGCACAGACCGCTGCCGGGCCGGCCGCCGCCCAGGATCGAGACCTCGTCGTTGATGTGCAGGGTGTCAGCCGCAGGTTCGTGGTTGGCGGCGAGGAGATCTGGGCCGTCCGCGACGTGTCGCTCCAGGTCGCGCAGGGTGAGTTCGTCGCCCTGATTGGCCGCTCCGGCTCCGGCAAGACGACGCTGCTCAACCTCATCGCCGGACTGGATTCACCCACATCCGGTCACGTCACCATCGACGGCGAGAACATTACCGAGTACTCCGAGCGTCAGCTCACGCAACTGCGCCGACACCGGGTCGGATTCGTCTTCCAGTCGTTCGGGCTCCTGCCCTTGCTGTCCGCATACGAAAACGTCGAACTGTCGCTGCGCATCGCCGGGGCCGGCATTCGAGAGCGCCGCCGCCGCGCCGAGGAGTTGTTGGAGGCGGTGGGACTCGGCGGTCGCGCGCGACACCGACCCTACGAGCTCTCGGGCGGCGAACAACAGCGCGTGGCTATCGCCCGGGCCCTCGCCAACTCGCCGGCGTTGATCCTCGCCGACGAACCGACCGGCGAGCTGGATTCCACGACCGCCGTGTCGATCTTCCGGCTGCTCCATGACCTCGTCGTCGAGCAGGGCGTGACGATCATTACGACGACGCACGACCGCACGGTCATGGAGTTGGTACCGCGCGTCGAAGAGATGCGCGACGGGCGGCTGCTCGAACCCGATGAGCAGGAACTGTTCCGCTACACCGTGCGCGATGAGCGTTCGCGGTTCGCGGCCGAGTTGCCCAGCGACGTGCGCGAGGAAGTGTCGGCAGTCAGCTCGCACGGCGCGGACTTCGCGCCAACGGTCGAGGAGCGAATCGCGGCCGAGCGCGCCGCGCATCCGGAGATCAGCGAGGCCCAGGCGCGTCACGTCTTCGGCGCCGATCTACCCACGGAGCCGAGCGCCGAAGATGCCGAAGGCGAGCGGGAATCGGACGAGGCCTGGGCGCCGGATATCCCCGATGCCGACGCGCCGTCCGAGGAAGACGCATCATTCGCGCCGCCCGAAGGTGTCGAGCGCCCCGTCTGGGCGCGTCCGCACTCGGAGTAGCGCTCAGGGTTCAGTCTCGATCCTGGTGAGGACGAATCGTCGCGGCTGCTGATCCCAGCGGATCAGGCGATGCGGCGGATCGATCTCGTACCACGCGCGTGATACCTCAACCCCCGGCGTCGCCACGACCTGCCAGACGACCACATCGCCGGCCGGTCCCCGAAGCGTGTCCTGGCCGCGTACCGCCACCTGCACAAGTTGACTGCGCTGGTGGACGACATTGACCGACCGGTAGGTCAGCTCCAGGTCTTGCATAAATGCAAGCGTCCGCCAGAGCCAGGCCGAGGAGTCGTTGTCGAAGGCAAAGACACCCGCGTCCACCGTCTCCTCGATGGTTTCAACTCGTTTCTCTTCGTCATCCTCGTTCTTGTCGATGCGCACGACTGATACGTCCGCCGAAATCGTTCCGTCCCGGTTGACTCGGTAATCCGCCTCGGCCTGCAGCGACTCATCCGGCGCGTCGGCGGTGCGCTCATAGCGGCTGGGGATCATTGTCTCGTTATCCACCCAGACCGTGACGAGATCTGCGACCGGACCATCCTCCGTCTCGCGGCTGAACATCAGCGAGAGCCGGAATCGGTCGCCTTCCCGTATCGACTCCATCACCACGGTGCCCAGCTTCTCGTCGGTCTGGTCGAGCCAGTCGTAGTGCAGACGCTCGAAGTCCGGCCATGGAGTCTGCGAGACCGGATTCTCGGGTTCGCCGAAGTCGGACTCGAAGCCGCAGACGGCGAGCAACAGCGCGCACGCGCACACGAGGGTCGCCGCCACAGGCCGTGCGCCATGCGTCACGCGATGCATCACGCCATGCGTCACGCGATGCATCACGCCAGGCATCACGACCGCGGGCCGATCTCGGCTTCGGCCATGCGACGCAGCGCTTCGGCGCAATCCTCGGAGGAGAGGTCGGCGTGGGTGACGAGTCGGATCTTCGTCCGGTCGGGAGTGGTGACCAGGATGCCGAGTTCCTTGAGCGCCGCCTGCAGCTTGGCCGACGGCGCCGCGTCACTTGAGGTGTCGAGCTGCACGATGACGATGTTGGTCTGCACGTCTTCGGGATTGATGCCGAATCCCAACTCCGCCAGGCCGCGCGCGAGCTGACGCGCGTTGGCGTGGTCGTCGGCCAGCCGATCCACCATCTGATCCAGCGCCACCAGTCCCGCTGCGGCGAGGACGCCGGCCTGCCGCATACCGCCGCCGACCAACTTGCGGGTCCGCCGCGCCTCGCGGATGAACGCCTCATCGCCGCAGATCAGCGAGCCGACGGGCGCGCCCAGACCCTTGGACAGGCAGAAGGCGACGCTGTCGGCGGGCCCGGCGAGTTCGGCCACGCTGCGGCCCGAGGCGACCGAAGCATTGAAGATTCGCGCGCCGTCGAGGTGGACACGTAGACCGAGCTCATGCGCGATCCCGCCGAGCTCCTGCGTGCGTTCCAGCGACACGACCGAGCCGCCGCAGAAGTTGTGCGTGTTCTCCAGCGCGAGCAGCGTGGTGCGCGGCTGGTGCATATCGTCGGGACGCACCGCGCCGGGGATCAGCGCAGGGTCGAATCCTCCATCGGGCTGATTGGGCAGTGTCGTCGCGAGCACGCCGCCGAGCCGCGAGACGCCGCCTGCTTCGGCGCGCACGATGTGCGCCCGATCGCCGACCAGCAGCTCGTCACCGGCGGTCGTGTGGGTGAGCAGCGAGACCAGGTTGGCCATCGTGCCGCTGGAGACGAACAGCGCCGCCTCCTTGCCTGTCCGCTCAGC
>JAPPBK010000337.1 GCA_026705105.1 Chloroflexota bacterium
TGCAGCACGTCTCAAACGCGAACATCTCGGAGCCGCGTTTCCCCTTCAGCGCAATCGTCGCCCAGGAGCGGATGAAACGCGCACTGCTGCTGAACGCCGTGAACCCTCGTATCGGCGGGGCGCTGATCCGCGGCAACAAGGGAACGGCGAAGTCGACCGCCGTTCGCGCCCTGGCCGGCGTGTTGCCCAAGATCGATGTCGTCCAGGGCTGCCCGTACTCGTGCGATCCCGTTGACGAACTGGCGACCTGTGTCTACTGTTCGCAACCCGATCAGGCTGCTGACGTTGTCCAACGCCGGGTTCGCATCGTGGAGTTGCCGGTCGGCGCGTCCGAGGACCGGCTGATCGGCTCACTCGACATCGAGCGCGCGCTCGCGTCGGGCGAGCAGGCGTTTGAACCGGGGATCCTGGCCGCAGCGCACCGAGGCATCCTTTATGTGGACGAGGTCAACCTGCTCACCGATCACCTGGTCGATGTGCTGCTCGATGCCGCCGCCATGGGCCGCAACTTCGTCGAGCGCGACGGCCTCTCGGTCAGCCATCCCGCCGGCTTCATCCTCGTTGGCACCATGAACCCGGAGGAAGGCGAGCTGCGTCCGCAGTTGCTGGACCGCTTCGGCCTGATGGTCGAAGCCGACGCGGAGTTCAGCACGGCGGAACGGATAGAGGTCGTCAAGCGCCGCGTCGCATTCGAATCCGATCCGTCGGCGTTCATCGAGTCGTGGAGCGAGCCGGACCGCCAGCTGCGGCGGCGCATCCTCGTCGCACAGGCGAGGCTGTCGCAAGTTGCCGTCCCGGACGCCATGCGTGAGGCAATCGCGCACGTGTGCAGCGAGCATGGCGTCGACGGACTTCGCGCCGACATCGTGATCCATCGCACGGCGAACACGATTGCCGCCTGGCATGAGCGTGAAGAAGTCGCGGTGTCGGATATCGCGGAGGCGGCAGAGTTGGCGCTGGCGCATCGGTTGCGGAGAACGCCCTTCGAGCAGCCGAAGCTCGACTCGGAACGCCTCAACGACATGCTCGACGCCTTTGAAGACCGCCCCGGCGAAGGAGAGTCAGGCGCGCCGTCCCCGGCCGAAGCGCCAACGCAGCCTGAGGCGGACGCCATGCCGGGACGGGAAGCCGAACCGTCGCCCGAGAACGAGCAGGGCGACGGCCCGCCACCGGCTGACAATCATGCTGAAATCGGCGCGCCTGTCCCCATTCAGCCGCCCAGTGCACCGCCTCGAGACGCTCGACCACGCAATACGTCCGGCCGGCGCGCATCCGCGCTCAGCGAAAGCAGAATCGGACGACGGATCGGCGCGCGCCGACCCGATGGGGCCATCGCCGACCTCGACGTTGCGGCCACGATGTTGGCCGCTGCGCCCAGGCAGCATGAGCGCTCAGCCGCCGCGTTCGAGATCCGACCATCGGACGTACGCGTCAAGCAGCGAGAAACGAAGACAGCCGCGCTGGTTGTCTTCGTCGTCGATGCCAGCGGATCGATGGGTGCGCGGCGTCGCATGGAGACCACCAAGGGCGCGGTCCTCTCGCTGCTGATGGACGCGTACCAGAGTCGCGACCGGGTTGCGCTGATCAGCGTGCGGGGCGCCGGTGCGACTCTGGCCCTGCCCCCGACCCGCAGCGTCGAGTTGGCCCATCGACAGCTGGCCGACTTGCCAACTGGGGGTCGGACGCCGCTCTGGGCCGGCATCGATCGCGCGACGGAGCTCGTCATCGCCGAGCGAGAGAGCAGCGACCACGTGATCCCCCTGCTGGTCCTCGTCACTGATGGTCGGGCCAATGCCTCCCGCGGGTCGCTCGGACCGTCGGAGGCGACGTTCGAGGCGGCGCACCGCTTCCGCTCGCTGGGCGTGAGCGCGCTCGTGATCGACGCCGAGGAAGGTTACGTGAGACTCGGGATGGCAAGACGCCTGGCCGAGGAACTCGGCGCCGACTACGCAGCGCTCGATCAGCTCAACGAGACATCGCTCGCGAACTCGGTACGTCGCGCGACCCGCAAGCCGGGATGGCGTTGATCGCAAGCGCAGATGAAGCAGGAGTCGACTGCGCCAACTCTGGCCGCGGACCGGCAATCCGAAGCTGCTCGCCTCAGAGGCGGAAGCGGAGGCGTGATTCAAAGGCGTGAGGCCAACTGGGACTGCACTGCGAACGTTCGCCGGAATCTGATCCGCTCGGCTAGTCTCGACGTGGAGTAGACCGATGCCGGAGACGTGCGATGTCGTCGTGATTGGAGGCGGGCCCGGTGGCGCTGCCTGTGCAACCCTGCTCGCCGCTGACGGCTACCGCGTCGTCTTGCTGGAGCGAGCGACGTTTCCTCGCGAGCACGTAGGGGAGTCGCTGTTGCCAGCGAGCATTCCGGTGCTTGAGCAGCTCGGCGTGATGCCGGCAATCGAACGGGCAGGATTCGTCGTCAAGCGGGGCGCGACGCTGGTCTGGGGGCAGGACCCCGATCCATGGAGCTGGTACTTCGCCGATGATCCCGGGCAGCGACCGACGTCATTCCAGGTGGTGCGTTCCGAATTCGATGACATTCTGCTGAGGAACGCCGGCGAGCGCGGGGTCGACGTACGCCTGGCGCATCAGGTGCTTGAAGTGCATTTCCAGGACGAGCAAGCCACCGGCGTCGACTATCTGCACGATGGAGCGCCTGGTCGGATTGATTGCCGATTCGTCGTCGACGCCAGCGGACAGGCCGCGCTGCTCAGTCGCAAGCTGAACCTGCACCAGTGGGACGAGTACTTCAAGAACCTCGCGGTCTATGGCTACTACCGGGACGCGAAGCACCTGGACCCACCCAACGATGGCAACATCTTCATCGAGTCCTACGAGCATGGCTGGCTCTGGAAGATCCCCTTGCATACGGGCGTGACGAGCGTCGGAGCGGTGGTCGACAAGGATGTCGGTCAGCAGGGGCTGAGGGAACTGGGCGCGACGGGGTTTCTCGAGGCGCAGGTCGCCCTGGCGCCGCGCACCAGGCAACTGCTGTCCGACGCAACGTTGGTTGATGAGCCGAACGTCGAGCGCGACTGGTCGTACACCTCGAAGCAGTTCGCCGGCGACGGCTACGTGCTCGTCGGCGATGCGGCCTGCTTCGTCGATCCGCTGTTTTCGTCGGGCGTGCACCTCGCTCTGGGCAGCGCGACGCTGGCCGCCAACTACGTGCAGTCCGTGCTCGAGCAGCCGCAGACCAGGGAACAGGCGGCCCAGCTCTACGAATCGCTGTATCGCAAGCAGTACGACTACTTCCACGTGACCGCGCAACTCTTCTACGGGACCAATCGCAGCGCCGACTCCTACTTCTGGGAGGCGCGGCGCATTCTCGGCGACGGCGACACGACGCCGCGTGAGGCGTTTGTGCGCGTGGTCAGTGGACAGCCGCCGCAGGGATACGAACGCGCCGTGATCGAACACGGCGAGCTTCCGATGGAGATCGAGTCGGAGGTGCGCCTCCGCGACGAGCGCGCCGAGCGCCGTCGGCGCGCGACCGAGGCCATCACCTCGGAACCGGGCGCGCTGTTCCGCGCCGTGCCGACGATGCCCGCGCATGTCAGGCTCGAACAACGCCGCGCGCTGGCCGGCGCCAACTTTCAACAGGCGTTTCAGCTCGTGGTCCGCTCCGGCGGCCAGAGCTCGGAGCCGTATCCGGTGACGGCGGTGATGGCTGCCTGCATCGGGCAGATGGACGGGCGTGCCTCGCTGGGTGAGATCGTCACCAACGTCAACCGCCAGCACAATCTTCGCGGGGAGCAAGGGCTGCGTACGATCATCGAGCGCGATCTCCCGCCCTTGATCAATGCCGGCCTGATCGACGTCGCGGCACAGTCCGTCG
>JAPPBK010000101.1 GCA_026705105.1 Chloroflexota bacterium
CACCCAGCCGCGGACCCTCAGATCACGCCCGATACACAAAATTCCTGACAGGCCCACCGAGCGCGACCGGAGATTAGGTCAGGCCGACCGATCTAGCCTGGCAAGCGGGTGTCACATCCTCTATGCGTTGCCGAATACGGTGCGCGGCCACAACTTCCCTTGCAACACCCCGGCTGCCTCGGTTCAGGTTGGCCGACCCCGGTGATGCGGGTGGGGTGGATGAAGACCGCTGTCCGGCGTTCGGCCGGCGAGTGTCCTGGCCGGGCCGGCAGCCGGGGCGTCGTATCAGGCTCCGCTGAAGGCAAACCCTGCCCAGCAGGACGGGCTTGCGTGGGGTGGAGACCCATCTGAAGCACCAGGCGAGTGGCGCGTGCCGCGCAGTGCCCGCAGAGGAGCCCGGCTGGATGTGTAGGCATCGATCGCGTCGTCAGATGCGTTCCGCACCCAGAGTTGCGCCTCGCGCAGGGCTTCTGCCGGGGACTTGTTGGCTACGAAGATCCCTTGGTAGAGCTTGGAGACGATCAGGGCTGCCGCAAAGTCATCCACCGCCCAGAGCGTGGACACAACGCCGGCTGCACCGGCCGCGATGAAGGCTGACGCGAGCCCGAGTGACTCATCGATGGCGTCATAGCCTTGAAGCACTCCAGTTTCGCATGCGGACGCGACGACGAGTCGGGCCGGGACTTGATGTCGGGCGATCTCAATGGCAGCGAGTTCTTCTTCATCGGAGAGTGAGATGGCAGCGGAGAGCCGAGGATCGAAGAATCGTGCGCTGGCGTGGCAGGCAAAGTGGACGTGCGTGGCTGACGGCAGGACCTCCATCACCCGCTGCTTCGTTGCCTCTGCTCCTCTCAGTGTTAGGCATTCGCCGGTCGGTACGAGGCCTTGGACGAGTTCAATCTCGAGTTCGGCACCCGGCAGTGGGTTGGGGTGTGGTAGGGGGTTCGCGACCCCGACGAAGCGAATTGGGTCACCGGATCGTTGAGATGCGCGTTGCATGCAGGCGACCTGAAGTTGAGCCGAGGGAGCAAACGTCACCGCGAAGTCGTCAACCAAGCAGCGACGGTTCCCCGATGCGTCGCTCCAGGCGATGGCATGCATTGGCATGAGGCCGAGGAGTCCGGTGGGCACCAGCGTGACGCCAGCCGAGCCTCGACTAGCCAGCAGGCCATCTAGAGGGCGGAGCAGGTGCTCGCCGATGAGGGGCGACAGCGCTGCCAGGGACGCATCTAGCTCTTCTGGAGCGTTCATTTGCGCGAGCAGGTAGGCACTCTCGCTGACTTCGAGTTCTGGTGTGTCTGGGCTGATCCCGATCATGGCCAACTCGACGATGGCGGTGGAAGTGCAGGCCGGTGCGTGTATCGCGTCGAGTTCGACGCTGCCGTCGCTGTGTTTGTCAACGATGATCGCGAAGGAGCCCGTTGGGGCGGAACCGAGGTAGACGAGTGGGCATCGCGGTTGCGCGGCCTGGCTGATCTCGCTGAGAGTCGGAGGGTCAAGAGACGTCTCAAAGATCGGGGTCTGTTGAACGGCCGAGCGGATGCGCTCGTATTCATCGGCACGATCCGACGCCGAGAGCTCTTCCAAGCCGAGTATGTCCGCTCGGAATGAAGCGCCTATCTCCTCGATTCTGGCGCGCAGGGTCGGATCAAGGTGAGACAGCGCATCGAGATCGAGGCGTTCGGTCAGCGTTAGCAGACCGAGTTCTCTGGCTCGGCCGCGCTCAAGCGCAACCACAGCGTCTTCAACCCTCTGCGCCCTCACCAACGCATGCGCGGCGAAGCGGAAGTCGGTACTGCTTGTCCCGAGGTGTTGAGAGATTCGGCCAGTCGCAGCTGAGTGTGCAGATATCGCCGCTGCCGCAGCCTCGACGAGCCGGCCCGCAGCATCTGCTGCCAGGTCTACGTCATCGTGCTCCTGTGCGACCTCCATGAGGAACCGACTGGCGTCGCGTGCGTCAGCCGGCACGGTTTCGACTGGCAAGGATGTCAGCGCCGTCCTTGCAGCTTCGATCGCTCCGCCGCTGTCCCCGCGTGCTGAACGGACCCTTGCGATGATGAGCCACGCTCGACCGTTTTGAAGTGGCGACGCAGCGGCCGCACTGAGTTCAACAGCCTCGGTCGCGCTTGCTTCGGCGCGATCAAGCAGCCTGGACTGCCTCCTCAGCCTGAAGCCTTCCATCTGGGAGAGTTCGAACTGTTCGGATGCGAGATTGTGTGCGATCTGGGCAAGGAGTCGTGTGTCACTGCTGGAGCGCGCTGCATTGCGAGCCTTGGTGGAGTGACGGATGGCTCTTCGAAGATTGGCTCGCCGGTCTCCCGACTCGGAACGCGAGAGCACCACGGCCAGATTCGCCTGGGTGTACGCCCAGTCGCGGGGATTTCTCCTACGAGACCTATGCGTTAGCGCAAGCCTGAGATGCTCGCGAGCCCGGTCATGGTCCCCCGCCTCACCACGATTGACAAGAAGAAGGGCGAGGTTGGTCTGAGCCAGCGCCCAATTGTCGCGGTCGAGATCTCGCGGGAACTGATCGAGTGCGTCTATTAGACAGGTGATGCCCTGCGTGAGATTCGAGACCGGATCGCCACGCGAACGCATCCCCAACGCCCCGCTCAAGTTCGTAGCTACCTGGAGACGACCTTGCGGGTGATCGAGCTCGGGATGCGCCTCCATGATCCACAGGGCTCGCTCACCCAACTCAATGGCGTACTCGACCGGCTCGCCGCGGTTGACCCCCTCGCCCTCAAGGAGAGCCACCATGGTGGTGACCGTTGCGTCCATCTCCAACTCTGGATGAGCCCCAGGCACCAAGACGGCAAGAAGATCCTTGCCCACCTGAGCCAACTGCTGCGACGTTGCGTCGCGCTTCACCTCCTCGAAGGCGCTCAACCGAGGAAGGACCGTCTCCTCCCAGAAGCTCCTGATGACCCACTCGCGAACAGACCACGCGCCACGAGAGTCTCCTCGGCGACAGAATTGCACCGTTTGGAGCATCGAGCTAGCAAACCGCCGACCCTCCTCGGTTGGGGCAGACGCCTGACGGCGCTCGACGAACTGTTCTGCTTCGTCTGTGATGATCTCCGGAAACCGCTCAACCACCTCACGAAGTTGGTCCTCGCTTCCGACGAGCGCCAACTGCTCGAGCCCGACCTCAAGTCGTTGCTGAGCCTGGACAGCATCAATCTTGTCCAACAACCTCACATAGTCCGGCTCGCAGCCGCCAGTGTTCACTTCGGATGCTCCCACATCGGTGTCGAGATCTCCTCGCACGCCCGCCTCAAGCTCATCGAAAGTGACGATGATTGCGGGACCCGGCACATCCCGAAGCGCATCCCCAAGTGCGCGCTGGGCAGTAGCGACAACCTCACGGAGACTCTCAAGTGGATCGGGTTCATCGTCACTCGCGCACGCCACGATCACCGGCGCAACATTCGCCAAGCGCAGCACTAACAGCGGCCGGAAACGCCGGAACGGTCGACAGCAACTGGGACACTCAAACTCGAGGAGATCCGACACCTGCGCCACTAGGTCCGGACGCTCTACAGCGTCAACCGCCAACCACATCAGCGCTGGAGTCACCACACCGCAGCCGATGCAGTTCCATTCCGCCATTCGGGCTTGGGAGATCGCCATCTGTGGAGTTCTACAAGACAATGGTGGATTTCTCGACGCGACCCCGGACGTCTCCCAGCTGAATCCCGCTCGAATGAACTGCCTAACCGAACGCCCGTCGACGTCGTTAACGACAACCGACACGGAGGCCGGGCCTGTCAGGAATTTTGTGTATCGGGCGTGATCTGAGGGTCCGCGGCTGGGTG
>JAPPBK010000349.1 GCA_026705105.1 Chloroflexota bacterium
GTCGTACTCAATCCCGAGGCGAACGCGTCGTCAACGCTAGACACGTCGCGGGCGGCGGAGGCCGAGTAAGGACGCCGTCAGTCGGCGGCGTAGAGTTTCCAGCGTCCGAGGCGGAGCGCGTTTGTGAGCACCGAGAGTGAGCTGGCGACCATTGCGAGCGCCGCCGCGATCGGCTCGAACTGACCGCGCTCTCCAAACAGCCAGGCGAGGCCGCCCGGCACGCCGTCGAGCGCGTCGAAGATCGGGACCGCAAGCCCGGCGGCGAGCGGGATCAAGAGGATGTTGTAGCCGAAGGCAAAGCCGAGATTCTGCCGGATCACGCGCCGCGTCGCGTGCCCTAGCAACACGGCCTGCGCGGCCCGCAGTGGATTGGAACGCATCAGCGTGAGCTGCGCGGTCTCGACGGCGACGTCGGATCCGGTTCGCATCGACACGCCCAGGTCAGCCTGGGCAAGCGCCGGCGCGTCGTTGACGCCGTCACCGACCATGGCGACACATCTGCCTCGTGATTGCAACTCGGACACCAGGGCCGCTTTCTCAGTTGGCAGGACCTGCGCGTACACCTGATCGATGTCGATCTGTCGGCCCACCTCCCGGGCCGACGCCTCGGTATCACCGCTGATCAGAATCGACTCGAAGCCGCGCGTTCGCAGCAGTTCGACTGCGTCGGACGCGCCATCCTTGATGTAATCGCTGAGGTGGAACACGCCGATGAGTTCGCCGCCACCGGCGACGTAAACGGGCGTGGTTGCGCGGAATTCCTCCGTGACTTCGATGCCCAGTGTGGACATCAGCCTGGCGTTGCCTACCGCGACATCGCGACCGTCAATCAGTCCGGATGCGCCCCTTCCCGGATGGGAGGTGAACTCAGCAACGTCGAGCGGCGAAAGCTCCAGGTCCTCGGCGTGCGCCACGATGGCCGCAGCCAGCGGATGCTCCGATAGCCGCTCGATCGAAGCCGCGAGCCGAAGCAGTTCGTGCTCGGTCGCACTGAACGCATCGATGGAAGTCAATTCGTGGCGCCCGCTGGTCAAGGTGCCGGTCTTGTCCCAGGCCACGGTGTCGACTCGGCCGGCCGCTTCCAGCGCCTCGGCGTCGCGAAAGAGAATGCCGAGCGACGCGGCGCGGCCGGCGCCCGCGGCGATCGCTGCCGGAGTCGCCAGACCCAGCGCGCAAGGACAGGCGACGACGAGCACCGCGACCGAACTGAGCACGGCGCCGGTCCAGCTTGCGTCGCTGCCCAGCAATCCCCAGGCGACGAATGTGACGATCGCAACCAGGATCACCAGCGGCACAAACACGGACGCGATCCTGTCGGCCAGCCTCTGCACCGGCGCCTTCGAGGATTGCGCCCGTTCGACTGCCGCCGTGATCCGTGCGAGCGCCGTGTCGGTTCCGACCTGTGTGGCGCGATAGCTGAACGCGCCATCGAGATTGATCGTGCCGGCGTAGACGGCGTCGGAGGGACCCTTCGACACCGGCAGGCTTTCGCCGGTCAGCGTGGCCTCGTTGACCGAGCTCTCGCCGTCTGCAACCAGGCCGTCTACCGGTATCAGCTCGCCGGGTCGGACGAGCAACAGGTCGCCGACCGTGACCTCGGAGGCGGGCACATCCCGCTCGACGCCGTCGGACACGACTCGCGCGGTCTGCGGAGCGAGCTCCAGTAGTCGCGTCAATGCCGAGGCGGCGAGTTGGCGCACACGAGCCTCGAGCGCGCGGCCAAGACTGACGAAGCCGACGATGATCAAGGCAGTGTCGAAGAACACATCGCGCGCGGCGCCGGCCGACTCAAACGCCGAAGGGACGAGCGTTGCTGCGGCGCTGTAGCCCCAGGCGGCCGTCACGCCGATCACAATCAGCGTGTCCATATCGGTGGTGCGGCGCGAGGCGGCGAGCCAAGCCCGACGCAGCATCGGCCAGAGACCCCAGGCCAGGATCGGCGTTGCGATAGCGAAGAGAACCGGATGCAACATGTCGGGATTCCAACCGAAGTCGCCCCAGCGATTCGCCTGCATCGCGAAGAACATGCCCCAACCGACAATCAGCGCCGGTAACGCGCGACTGAGCAGTGGGAACAGATCGGTGGTCGTGACGCCGGCGTCATCGTCCGCCAGTTCGATCAGTTGGTAGCCGGCGCCGGTGACGGCGGCGCTGAGGGCTGCGGGATCGGGGTCGCCATCGATTCCAATCACCGCTCGACCGGCGAGAAAGTCCGCTGACGCATCGACCACGCAGTCGACCTTGACCAGTGCTCGCTCGACTCGGCGCACGCAGGCGGCGCAGTGCATACCGTCAATGCGCAGGGTCTCGGTCCGTAGTGCGTTGGCCGTAGTCATCGCTTGCAGCATATGTCGCCGCGACTGGGGGTAGCCTGAGTGCATGCCGCGCGTGATGCTCCTGATACCCACTGCTTCCTACCGCGCGCCCGATTTCATGTCGGCGGCGGACAAGCTCGGTCTGGACGTGGTCGTCGCGTCGGACATCGACCAGCCGCTGGCCGACATGTATCCGGGCCGCTGGCTGACGCTGCCCTACCACGATGTCGAGCGCGGCGCGCAAGCAGTGGCGAGGTATGCCGACCGATTCCCACTGGACGCGGTGGTCGCGGTCGACGATCCGGGCACGGTCCTGGCTGCCCACGCCAGCGCCGAGCTGCAGCTCACCGGCAACACTCCCGACTCGGTGATCGGCACGCGTGACAAGTCCGAATTGCGCCGCGCGCTTGAATCGCACGGCGTGCGCTCTCCGAACTGGCAGGTCTGCCGCTTCGATGACGAGCCGCCGCTCGACGGACTGGAGTTCCCGGTCGTGGTCAAGCCGCTGGGTCTGAACGGGTCCCGCGGCGTCATGCGAGCCAACGACGAAGCGTCACTACGACGAGCGATTGAGCGGCTACGTCGGTTGCTGAGCACGAAGTCGGCGGTGGAGGAGTGCGGCGACCTGGCCGACCGATATCTGATCGAGGCGTACATCCCGGGGATTGAGGTGGCGCTCGAAGGTCTGCTGCGCGAGGGCGAGTTGCACACATTGGCGGTGTTCGACAAGCCCGACCCGCTCGACGGTCCGTTCTTCGAGGAGACGGTCTACGTCACCCCGTCGCGGTTGCCGGACGCGCAGATCGACGAGGTCGTGGCAACCGCGCGGAGGTCGGCGGAGGCGCTGGGCCTGCAGGACGGCCCGTTGCACGCAGAGCTGCGGCTCAACGACGAGGGCGCCTGGCCGGTCGACGTCGCCGCGCGTACGATTGGCGGGCTGTGCGCGCGAACGCTGCGCTTCGGCGCGGGAATGTCGCTGGAGGAAATCGTGCTGCGCCACGCGATCAACGCGCCGCTGGCCTCGCTGAATCGCGAAGCGACGGCAGCAGGGGTGATGATGATGCCAATCGTCGGCCGCGGGCGAATCCGCGAGATCCGCGGGCTGGACGATGCGGCAGCGGTCCCGCTGATCGAGGAGATTGAGATGGAGGCGCGGGTCGGCGACGTGCTGGTCCCACTGCCGGAAGGCGCCGACTATCCCGGGTTCATCTTCGCCCGAGGCGACGATCCGGCGGATGTTGAGTCAGCGCTGCGAGAGGCCTGGTCGAAGATCGAGTTCGTTCTGTGAACGACAGTGAGACTCCTCCGGAGCTAAACTCCTGGGCCGAATCTCTGGACGACAATGAGATCGATTACATGTTGGCTCAGGCTCGCGACAATCTCCTGTCTGAACAACAGACGTTCTCTGCCATTGACTCCAGAGTCGTCGCGGCTGTCGGTTGGGCGATCGTTGGCGTGGGTACGTTGCTTATCGCAGGCGGA
>JAPPBK010000092.1 GCA_026705105.1 Chloroflexota bacterium
CCCACACGTCCGGGACTTCGCCGTAGACGTCAACGTTGAGCATCTGGAAGCGCAGGCCGCCGTTCTCCGGCGTCGCCTGCTCCTTCGCCTTGACGCCCCAGTGCACGGGAATGTCCAGCCAGGTTGATGGCAACCCCGACTGCTCCAGCCGTTCCTTCGCGGCGGCGATGACATCGTTGTCGGGCATGGCGATGCTCCTACTGCGAAAGACCTCCCCCTCTGGGGGAGGTGCCGCGAAGCGGCGGAGGGGGCCCTCCGGCACTTCAGCGGGGGCCCCTCAGTCCCTGCGGGACAGCTCCCCCACGGGGGGAGCGCTTAGTTCTCGTCGAGCGCGCCCGCGAGTGCCGGATGCAGGCGCCCGGTCTCCAGCCGGCCGCCGAGGCCGGCTACATCGAGCCGGTGCAGGTACTCGAGCACCTGCTTGCGGCGCACGTGCCAGAACAGCCGCCAGCCCTCGTCGACATCGCCGTCACCGAGCAGGTAGACCAGCGCGCCGGCGAGACCGGGGTTGGCCTGGTCGGGGTCGACCAGCGTGTCTTCGAACATGTCAAGCGTCCAGTGGACTTCCTCGGCCTTCTCGGGCTCGTGCTCCAGCGTGTACTTCAGATGCGTGACGCCGTAGGCCACGTGCCTCGACTCGTCCTGCGCGGCCAGGCGGAAGATCCGCTTCTCGGCCTCGTTGTGCGCGATTAGCTCGCCCAGGCGGAACAGCGACTGGACGAAGCCCTCGCCCAGGATGTGCAGCATCGAGGACATCTGGGTGAAGTCCTCGGCCTCGAGAATCTGGCGCAGACCGCCGCCGCCGCCCTGCAGCAGCAGGCCGCCGCCGTTGGCCAGCGCGCGCTTGCGGAACACGTCGGTGTGGCGCGCTTCGTCCATCACCTGCGACATCAGGAAGAGGCCCGACTCATAGTGGTCGGCGGCGATTCGCGGCAGCCACTTGCCGGGCACGTCGCCGGCGATGAACTCGACCTCGGTCAGCGAGGTGCAGAGCTGCACCATCGCCCGCTCGATGTCCTCGGGCAGTTCGTCCAGCGTGTCCCAGGGGATGTCGGTCGCCGACGACCACTGGCGCGAGACCGCTTCGTCGTAGAGCAGCGCGGCCGAGTCAGAGAAGGTTTCAGTCGCGTCGCCCAGCACCCAAGGAGTCATGCGCGGGGTCGCGCCCTCGGGCGGCGCGGCGCCGCGCGGACGCGCTGAGCTGTCATCCGAGGTAGCCGGAATCTCGCCGTAGATGGACTTGTTGATCTGTTGCAGGGTCAGCCCCTTGCGCCCAAGTTCAGCCGAGACGCCCCACTCCGTATCCAGGTTCAACCAGGAGAGGTCCAGTTCCGGCGCCTCCGGTTCCATCTGCAGTTCGTCCAGATTGTCAACGGTCACCATCGTCAGACTCCTCAGGCGGTCGCGGGCCTACCCGCATTGTGGCGCTTGCGGCGAGTGCCGCAGGGGCTCCAGAACACTCCGCTACAGGCTAGAGACTTTGACTCCCGCTTGTCGACAGTTCGTCTTCGATCGCTCGCGTGCTGCCCGGCTACTGGTCAGTCCGGTACAGATATCGCACATCCCACAAGCCATACAGCGTCGGCGTCGTGTTTCCGAACACGTTGCGTACGGCGGTTAGACGCTCGGGGTGTGAGGTGTAGATCACCGGCAAGTTGTCCGCTACGAGTTCCTGGGCGCGGTGATAGAGCTCGAAGCGCAACTCTCGATCAAGCTCCTGGCTGGCGCGCACGTAGAGGTCATCCAACTCCGCCTCCCAGGCGGTTGCCGGGTCGGGCTGGTTCGGATGCCAGAGATGCAGGTTCTCCGAGCTGTGCCAGATCACGATCCCGCCGTAGGGATCGATCCCGCCCGTGAAGCCGATCACAATCGCGTCCCAGTCGTATGAGCTGGTCAACTGGCCGACCAACTCACCAAACTCGATCAGTTCGAACTCGACGTCGAGACCGAGCTCCCGCAGGCCGCCGTGGATGATCTCGGAGACCTGCTCGCGCACGCTGTTCTGGGTGTTGGTTGCCAGGGTGAAGCTGATCTCATTGCCGCGATCGTCCTCGCGAACGCCGTCGCCATCGCGGTCGATCCAACCGAGCTCGTCGAGGATGGCCTTTGCCCGGTCCAGGTCGTACCCATAGGTCGCGACGTCGGGGTTGTGGAAGTCGCCGCTGGCCGGACTGATCGGCGACCACTGCGGATAGCCGAACCCGTGCTGCACCTGTTCGATAATCGCGTCCTTGTCGACCACGTGGGCCACGGCGCGCCGAAAGTCGATGTTGCTGAACCAGTACAGCTTTTCCTCGGACACGAACGCCTCCCCCGTCTCGGGATTCGCGCGCTGGTTCTGATTGAAGGTCAGGAACGTCGAGCCGAATGTCGGTCCGCGACGATGAATCGTGAAGTTCTCGTCTTCTGCGAGCGGCTCCAACTCGGCAAACTCTCTACCCAGCACGCCGTGAGTGTCCGCGAGGCCGCTGCGAAACGCTTCGAGGTCGCTCTCCAGGTCAGGCACGACCACCTGCACGATCCGATCGAGGTACGGCAGGCGATTGCCCTCGCTGTCGGTCAGCCAGTAATCGGGATTGCGCCGGAAGACCACTCGTTCGCCCGCCACATACTCGTCGATCAGGAACGGGCCGGTTCCGATGATTTCGGATGGATCAGTGTCGATGCCCCAGACCTCATTGAACGTGCCGTTTTCAACATATGGCGCGAGGATGTGCTGCGGATAGATGGCAGTAGCCATTGAGCGCAGGAATGGCGCGAAGGAGACGGGCAGCACGCACTGCACGGTGTACTCGTCGATCGCCTCCACCGTCATTGGTGCAACCTGCCACTCGCCGTTCTCGTCCAGCAGCCGGAAGTTGAACGCCGCCCGAGTCGATGTGGGGATGTCCTCGTTGTAGATGATCTCGTTGAATGTGAACTCGACATCGTCCGCCGTGAACGGTTCACCGTCGTGCCAGCGCACATCTCGGCGCAGGTAGAACGTCCAGTTCAGACCGTCGGACGAAACATCCCACGAATGGGCCAGGTTCGGCTGCGGCTCCCCGCTGAGCCAGGAGATGTCGGTCAGACCCTCGAACAGACTGCCCAGCACGCCTGACGAACCGGCGTCATTGGCCAGCGCGAGGTTGAGCGTCAACGGCTCCGAGATCGTGGCAAACGTCAATTCGCCGCCGTATTCGCCGATCTCGTAGCCAAAGGCATCGGCATTGGCGACGAGGGTCGATACGGTGTCCGTCCCCGCCTCAGTCGATTCCTCCAGCGCGGAGGGAATCTCGTCGCTGCAAGCCAGCAGCATGATGGTCGCGGCGACGATTGAAGCCAGTATCAATCTCATGGTCGGTCCTGCTCCTGTTTCGATGTCAAAGGAAGCCTATCAACGCTTGTCGGCTAATCTGAGGCGGAAAGACCGCCATCTCACTGCCTTGACCCGGAGATCACCCTATGTCCCTTCCCACCTTTGAGAACGTCCTGCTCGAGCGCACCGGCGCCGACGACCGTATCGGCGTGCTCACGCTCAACCGTCCCGAGAAGATGAACGCCCTCTCGCAGGAGTTGATCTACGACTTTCGCGACGCCTGCGAGTACTTCGAGGCCGACGACGACGTGCGCGTGATCATCGTCAAAGGCGCCGGCCGCACCTTCTCGGCCGGCTACGACCTGACCCCGGCCGGCGGCTACGGCGCCGATGCGATCCACCGCCGCTTCCGCACCGTCGACGACGACGGCAACCGGCTGATCATGGGCATCCGCGGCGGCATGGCCCGCGTGACCGACATCTGGCTCTACT
>JAPPBK010000142.1 GCA_026705105.1 Chloroflexota bacterium
GTGTCGCTGTCTGACGACGAACGGGCAATTCTCGAGGAAGCTGGCGGGAATCCCAGCCCCGTAGACCGTCAGCGCGCAGTGGGCATCTATCTCGCCAAGTCCGAATCCGAACGAGCGGAGGCAGCTGATGCTCTGGTCAAGGGGTTCCTCAACCACCTTCGTCCCTCCTTCCACCTAATACCCAAGGGTGACTCGATGGCCGACGAGGAGAGCTTCAACAACGCGTACGCCGCGCTGGCAGCCGGAACCGGCAATTTCTCGCGCCCGGACTCCCAATCGCTAGCAACGGTCCTTCAGCGCACGCCAGCCGCGCTCGCCCCACTGCGGATGGTCGTCGGTCTGACCCACAACGAACTCGCCGTGGCCATCAAACTCACTGACCAAGATGCTCGGGTCAGCGGTGAGGCTCTCAAGAAGTTCGAGCGGAACCCCCCTCCAAGTCCAGTATCCGCGAGGCACAAGAGGTTGGCCGTGAGCATCGCAAACGCGGCCACCGCTGCGATGAGCCGGAGAATCCTGACCGTCCCTCCAAACGCTGCCGTGTACTTTCACTCAAAGCTGGACAAGCGCGACACCCGCGAGGGCTGGTCGAGCGTTCAGTCCGACGCGGGTGGCGTGCCGTATTCAGCCCTGCTCTATCAACGATATATAGGCGGGGTTTGGAGGCAAGTGCAGGACGCCTACTCAGAGGTAAAGGGCGACGCCATCCTCGAGTATCCGCTGCGCGACATGCTCAATGAACACCACATCCCCCATCACCACACAAGACCCGGTCCCTCGGGTGCCCAAGAGACCGCTGAACGCTACGGCATATCCCCTGGACCCGACTTCGTCATACCTGACGAAGCTCCCACGGTCGTAGTCGAGTCGAAGGTCGGCGAGGATGGCGGGACGGTGCGGGACAAAGCCGACCGCATCAAGAGCATGACGCGAGCGGCGGACGCACGAGGTCTGAGAGCATGCGCCGTAGTTGACGGCAAGGGCTGGACCGAGCGCACATCAGCACTTCTGGAGGTCATCGTCGCAACACAGGGGCGCACTTACACGCTCTCGACCCTCAGCCAACTTCTCCACCTACCCGAAATCCGGGCACTGACCACTGATCTAGATCGTTAGTGTCTGACCATGCTTTTTCATCAGCGAGAGCGTCAACGCAGGATGGAAGTCGCAGAAGCCCAGGGAAAAGCTCTCTGGACCACAAGTCTTGAACCACCGGCTCGTCATCGACTCCGCTATGCCTTAAGCGACTTGAGACAAGTCCTTATCGACAAGGGTGAACGCTTGGACCTATACAGCCACGCTCGACGCATGGTTCTGCGCGACGCTGGCCTGCCAAACTTAGTTGGCTCTAACCACTCTGACATTGACGTACCTGAGTGCTTCCTGCAGGCCGACCGCGATATCGTATTCTCGATACTTGAAGCCAGCCGACTACTGTGCCTGGCAGGACTCGAAGTGAACGAGTTTTACTATCCGAATGATGTCGCAGCAGCTCTCAAGAGACTCGACAACACCATAGCTACTGTCCTGAGACAGCACCGAGTATCGTTCGACCTAGTAGGGAACAAGTTTGTCGCATTTGAATCCCGGGAAATGCACATGGAGGTTACCGTTCCTGCCTTGACACTGCTTGGAGGTGAGGCGAAGTATCGCGACGCTGAGGTCGCTTATCAGGAAGCCCTTAGTGAGATTGGAAATGAGAAACCTGATAACGCCATCACGGATGCCGCACGAGCTCTAGAAATCACCTTGGGAACCCTAGGATGCTCCGGCAATACCCTCGGCAAGAAACTCACAGATGCACGAGAACGGGGCCTCTTTGGAGATCATGATTCACAGCTTCGCGAAGCAATGATGAAGATTGGCTCATGGGTTGCCGCCGACAGGGCACAGAAGGGCGATGCACATCCGGGAGGAGTTGCGACCCTCGATGACGCTTGGCTAATTGTGCACGTCGTTGGTGCCCTTATCCTACGTCTCTCTCGCACCCCTGCTCGAGGAAACGGTTAGGTTTGTATACTCCAGCGACTCTCTAGTCCCTTAGAGCACCCACATGAGTTCAGGCTCTACGACGTAGACAGCCAGCGAAACCTTTCCAATGGGTAGACAACTAGCGACTCTGTTCCTCATCCCGAGCGATCTCGCTTGGTTCAGCGCTCGGTAGTTGGAGTATGGGGTCTCCCTCCAATCGGAGGAACGTTAGACCCTCAGGTGAGTTCTCTATAAGTCGCAAGGAGGAAGCGAGCGATGATCGCTCCCCAACCTCGCTACCGTCCTTATCAACGTCCTCCAAGATCTCTCCGACGCGGACATCGAACTGGTAACCGCGATCTATCCGCGCTGCAACACCGGAAAGCGATCGCCTCAAGCTTACCTTCAGTTCATTACGTCGACTATCGTCTGAAACAGCAATTTCCATTTCTATAAACAGCTCGTCTACAGTTTCATCTACGCCCTGGTCCATACGTTCTGCGATGTGCTTATCGACGCCCCTCAACTGATCATCGCTAAGGCCTGCTGCAGATGCTTCAGAACGGATGCGACGTATCTCTAAGAGGTTGCGGTACAGCGCTATGACCCGCTCAACTGCGACAGCAAGAAACGCTGCCGCTTCCGGAGCAAGTTCAAGGTAGACACTAAAATCCGAAGAAGCAATGGAACGCACGTTTGTCGAGGGACGGCTGCCGGTTGCTAGTTCCGTCACATCAGCAAAGATCTGCTCCAACTCTCGGAATTCTGCACCCAGAGATCGCAGACTGTTGTTGATCGACGATCTTGGGAGCATTACAGAAGCCTCAACCTCACCAGGAGCTGGCTCATCCTTGTCAATGTTGAGAGTCTCAAATGCTACAACGACAGTCTTTAGGTAGTTATATAGATCCTGTAGATCTGTTGTGATCTGGGTGATCTGATCAGAAGCTACCGCAAGCGTAATCTCGTTCTGGGTCAAGATCGTGTCGATACGGTCTGCAAGTGAATTGCCGAGGTACTTCATGATATTGGCTCTCGAGATCTCTAACCGTTCCCGGAGAAAGTGAGTTTGAAGCCGCAATATCAAGCGCTTCCATGAGCCTCGAACGCATGTCTGAGAAATCACGTTGGATGTCAGGATGCTGTGGATTACTCGCTAGCTGTTGCGTCCGATCGCGAAGGCCAACGATTAGTTCCAGTGTGTTGCAATCTTCGATTTCGCCAATCGCATTCAACAACAGCGAGTGCAGGCGCTCAACATTCACGGCGAGTCTCCTCAGTCGGCTAGGTATCGCTGGGCGAGTCTATAGAAGTGATATCGGTGCAGGTGCTGAGCACGGCGTGAACTGACACCTAGCCGGAGCGGGCGTTGCGGCCGGGGACTACCCGGTAGGCCTCGAAGACTGCTTCGAGGGCCAACACGCTCGACAGCACCGAATCGAGCTGGGACAGGTCGGCCAGCTCGAACTCGAAGTCCATGCGGGCGATGAAATCGTCACCGGTCTCGGCCCGCGCGCTGATGATGCTGAGGCGATGCTCGGCGAGCACATCAGTCACATCGCGGAGCAGGCCAGGACGGTCCAGCGCGAGCACCGAGACGGTCGTCGAGAACTTGCCGGCGAAGTCGGCGTCCCACTCGACCTCGATCAGCCGGTCGGTCTGGCCCTCAGCGAGCCCGATGGCGTTGACGCAGTCGTCCCGGTGCACCGACACGCCCCGGCCCCGGGTCACGAACCCGATGATCTCGTCGGGCGGCACCGGCGCGCAGCACTGCGACAGCCGGATGAGGATGT
>JAPPBK010000098.1 GCA_026705105.1 Chloroflexota bacterium
AGAACTCCAGGTCCTCTACGGTCAACTCGACCTCCGAGTACTTCAGCGAATCCACAATCTGCTCAGCCCTCGACGCGCCCACGATCGCCGAAGTGATCCCATCCTGGGCGAGCACCCACGCGATGGCGGCGTGCGTGATCGACACCTCGCGCTCGGCGAAGTAGCGCTGCAGGTTGGCGACCTGCTCGAACTGGATCTCGTCCCAGTAGCGGTTGCGGTAGCGCGGACCGGCGTTGCCGAGCGTGAAGCGAGTGTTCTCCTGTAGGTCGGCCGTGTTGCGGTACTTGCCGGTCAGAAAGCCGCCGGCGAGCGGGTTGTAGGCGATGATCCCGACGCCCTGGTCGCGGCAGAGCGGCAGCAGGTCGGCCTCGATGTCGCGCCAGAGGATGTTGTAGCGCGGCTGGTCACAGTCGAACCGCGCGATGCCCGCCTTGTCCGACGCGCCCAGCGCCAGCGCGAGCTGCCAGGCGCGATAGTTCGACGCGCCCACGTAGCGCACCTTGCCCCAGCGCACGAGGTCGTCCAGCGCCTGCATCGTCTCCTCGATCGGTGTGCGCGGATCGGGGCTGTGAAGCTGGTAGAGGTCGATGTAGTCGGTGCCCAGCCGCCGCAGCGACTCGTCGACCGCCGAGAGGATGTGCTGCCGCGAGGCCCCGCGCTGGTTCGGCGAGGGCCCCATCGCGCCGACGCACTTGGTCGCCAGCACGACCTGGTCGCGCGGCCGTCCCGCGAGCCAGCGTCCGACAATCGACTCGGTCGTGCCGACTTCGTCCGTGCCGAGCGGATACACGTCGGCGGTGTCAATGAAGTTGACCCCGCCGTCGAATGCCGCATCCATGATCTCGAACGCGTCCTCGGCCTCTGTCTGGAAGCCGAACGTCATCGTCCCCAGGCAGATCTCGGAGACTCGCAGTCCCGTCCGTCCCATCGGTCGAAACTTCATACTGTTACTCCTCTACTGGTTACTACGCCTGGCGGAACTGCGCAATCACTTCGTCGTCGAGACGTTGGAAGTACTCCGGATCGTTGTCGCCGCGCCGCCCAAACATGATCTCGTCAATGCCGAAATCGATGAACTCTCCGATTCGCTGAACGATCTGATCCGCCGTACCGTTCAGTGTTCCAGGACCGATCCGCTCTTCCCACTCCTTCGCCGCCGTTTCATCGTCGGTCAGCAGACAAGGCATGAGCGCTGTGATACTAATCTCTGATGGGTCCCTGCCCACGTCCTCGCAGTGCGCGTGGAGAATATCAACCTTCTCCTTCAGTAGTTCCACAGACATCCCGCGTCCGGCCCAGCCGTCAAGATTGAGGATGTCACCGTACATCGCCAGCGTTCTTAACGTTCGCCTCGGACCGGTCCCACCGACCAGGATCGGAATCGGGTTGCTGTAACTTCCCGGCGACAGCGGCGCGTCGTCGAGCGAATAGTATTGTCCCTCGAATGTGACGTTTGCGCCGTCACTGTGGATGATACTGCGCAGCATCTTGCACGCTTCTTCGAAGCGATCCTGGCGTTCCTTCATTGGCGGGAAGTCCCAGCCGTAGGCCTGGTGCTCGCGCAAGAACCAGGACGCGCCGATGCCGAGCGTGAAGCGTCCGTGCGAGATGTGGTCGACCGATCCCGCGATCTTCGCGACAAGACCGGGGTTGCGATATGTGTTGCCCAGCACCAGGTGACCGATCCGCAGCGTCTCGGTCGCCACGGCAACCGCCGCGGCCAGCGAGAACGCTTCGAACGCCTCGCGGCCCTCCACTTCCTTGGGCCGGTTTGGCGGGACGAAGTGGTCGGCGAACCAGATCGAGTCGTAGCGGCCCGCGTCCATCGTCTGAGCCACCGCGCGAATCTCGTCCCAGGAGGTCAGGTACGCCGAGACCTGCGCTCCGAACTGTACTTCTGCCATTTGGCCTCCTCGCTGCTGCGGCTCACGTTGCGAACGCCAGTCTACGGCGGAATCTGCGGAGCGCCGCCGGTGCTAGGCTGACCGCTGGCGCTCACCCGCCGCGCCTCAGCTCAAGCCTGGAATGGACGCCGTCATGCGCGTACTCGTGATGCCCGGACTGACCCTGCCCGAAGTCTCCGAGGCGCAGCTCGACGCCATCCGCGCCGCCGCCGGGGACGAGGCCGATGTAGTCGTCGCCAACAACCGCGAAGACGCCATGGAGATGATCGCCGACGCCGAAGTGCTGCTCGGCTACTTGACCCCCGACCTGTTCGCCGAAGCCAAGCAGCTCAAGTGGGTCCACGCGACGGCCTCGGGCGTCGACGGCTACCTGTTCGACGAGTTCAAGGACGCCGACATCCCGCTCACCGGTGAGAAGGGCCTGGTCGGACCGCACCTCGCCGACCACGCCTTCGCCCTGCTGCTGGCGCTGGCGCGCTCGCTCAAGCCGGCGCTGACGCTCAAGGGCGAGGCCTGGGGCTCGCGCGTGCCGATGCGCCGCGCCGCCTTCGAACTCTCCGGGTTGACCATGGGCATCGTCGGCTTTGGCGGTACCGGACGCGCCATCTCCGAACGCGCCAACGGCTTCGGCATGAGCGTCCGCGCCGTCGACGCCGTCGCCGTGCGCGGCACGCCGATCGTTCCCGTCGTCGGACACATGAACCAGCTCGACACCTTGCTGGAGAAATCGGATGTCGTCGCCGTCTGCACGCCGCTGACCGAGGAGACGCATCACCTGTTCAACGAAGAGACGTTCGCCAAAATGAAGCCCGGCGCGGTGATCGTCAACGTCACTAGAGGCGAGATCATCGAACTGAACGCGCTGATCGAGGCGGTCGAGTCCGGCCACCTGCGCGGCGCGGCGCTGGATGTCGTCGAAGGCGAACCGCTGCCCGCCGATCATCCCGCCTTCGAAGTCGAGAACATCGTCATGACGCCGCACACGGCCGGCGCGTCCCAGCTCCGGGCGGGCCGCAACCTCGAGCGATTCTGCGAGAACCTGCGCCGCTATCGAGGCAACCGAGAACTCGTCGGTCAGGTCGACAAGCAAGCCGGGTTCTGATCCTCAGTTCCCGCTTCACGCGGGAACCCGCTTCGCTCCCTCACGGCGGGCGGTGAATCGTTCCATTCCTTTCTCTCCTCCCGCACCGCGGGGGAGATGCCGAAGGCAGAGGGGGGCGCCCGTGGACTACGCCGCCGAACTCGAAGCTGCACAGGAGGCCGCCCGACGCGGAGGAGCGGTCCTTCAGCGCTATCGCGAGTCCGGTGCTCGATACGGCTGGAAGCACGGCGACCCCTTGCAGGGCCGCGCCTACGAGGTGGTTTCGGAGGCCGACGTCGAGGTCGACCAGGTGTTGCGAGGGGAATTGTTGGGCGCGTTTCCCGACGACGCCTGGCTCTCGGAAGAGGCCCACGACGATCGCGAGCGGCTCCTGCATCGCCGGGTCTGGATTGTCGATCCGCTCGACGGCACGCGCGAGTTTCTCCAGGGCGTCCCCGAGTACGCCGTCTCGATCGCGCTGGCGTACAACGGACAACCGGTGCTCGGCGTCGTCTTCAACCCCGACGCGGACGAGATGTACGCGTCGACCGTGGACTCGGAAGACGAGCGCTTCGATCTCGACGACGCGACCACGCTCTCGGAGAGCTTCATGCTGGTCGGACGCGGCGAGTGGCAATACCGCGAGTTGCCGCCCGTGCCCGACGGGACCCGGGTGATGCCGGTCGGTTCGATTGCCTACCGCATGGCCTTGCTCGCCAGTGGACAGGGCTGCCTCGTCTTCACGCC